>CANGFK010000022.1 GCA_947452925.1 Chitinophagaceae bacterium
AATGTCCCTATGAAATTACTTGCTCCAATTTCAGCAAGCAAGCAATTGAAAAGTTCGGATTATTGAAAGGCGTAGTTATATCTGCTGATAGATTGATGCGGTGTAATCCTTTTAGTTTGGCAGGAGTTGATGAAAGCAAACTAGATAATAAAACCCAAAAAATTATTGATTATACATGGTGGTACAAATAGAACAATCAAAATCAGCCTTGCACTTTCTCTTCAGAAGTTTACTTGTATCCCTTCTTGTTTTTATTTTTTGGGTAGATGTATCGGCTCAGAGAACCAATTTCTCAAGGGAGATGAAATACGTTGAATACCTGAAAGAGAAAAGAATGTATGCCGAAGCGCAGTATGTGTTGACGATGATAGATACTGCCACACTTTCTGCTCAACAGGCAGACTCCTTGAACTTTGAGCGTGGAGGGATTTATTTATTGTCTAATTCGCCAGACAGCTCTATCAGAATGTTTAATAAAGTTTCGGAAAGTAGCAATTGTTTCAGTAAGGCTTTGCTTGCCAATGCTTACAACTACTGGCATGGCAAGCAATATCAGTCATCGAACGCGTTTTTGAAGAAGGCTTTGAACAATACCAATGATAGTAGTCTGCAACCATTGGTATTACTGATGTTATCAGCTAATGAATTATTGCAAAATCATCCATCCATGTTCTCTGCCTACTCCAAGATGATTGTGACAGGAGATGAGTTGATTGAACAAAAAAAAGCAGGTTTGAACAAGGTTTATCAATCAGAGATAGCTTTTCATCGGAAGTCTCCCGTTGTGGCAGGTGTTATGAGTGCGATAATTCCGGGATTGGGTAAATGGTATGCAGGCAAGCCAAGCGAGGCGTTGGGTGCTTTTATTCCGTTGGCATCCTTGGGACTTTTAAGTTATGAAGCCTACAAAAGGGGAGGCATTAATAGTATTGGGTTTGTAAGTTTTGCCTCTTTGTTTTCGGTGTTTTATGCTGGAAATATCTGGGGGAGTATTGTTTCGGTGAAATTGAGAAATGAGTCATTTAAGGAAAATAATGAAAAAAATATTGCTGTCAGTATGCTTGTTCCTATTGATCGTCTGCTACGTTGATGGGCAAGATACTAACTTAGAAAAAGCGGATAGTCTGTATAAATGCGGAAAGCATTTTGAGGCATCTGTATGGTATGAGCGGGGTCTTTTTGAGGGAGAAACAAGCCCGGAAATCTGTATGCAGGCAGTGAAGGGAAAAATAAATTGTTTGAAACTGCAGCGGAAGTTTGCAGAGGAATTAGATTTTATAATTAGAAGTAGAAACCTCGATATTCCTGATAGTTTCAGGCAGCACCTTGCTTACGACGAACTGTTGGCCAATTACCTGAGTGGTCGTTTTGTGAATACTATTGAAGATGCAAAGAATTTGGACAGAGGACTGTTTTCTTTCGAAGAGAGGAAGACAGCCAAGCTTATTACGATACTTTCCTACAACGAGTTGTGCAGGTGGAATCAGGCTGATAGTGCGTATAAAGAATACCTTGCTACTTATCTGAATAATGCTGTTTCAAAAGAGCAACTAGGCTTGTATCTGAAAAAACCTACACTGAAGAGTGAGTACAGGGCTAGGTTACTTTCTAATTTGTTTCCCGGTTTAGGACAAGTATATGCGGGGAAATCAGTGGAAGGCATAACAAACCTGCTATTGCAATTGGGAACATTATGGTTTTCTGCAGGTGCTTGGCAGGAGGGTTATCATTTAACTTCTTTGCTAATTGGGGGGAGTTCCTTTTCGGCTTTCAGGAGTGGAGGTAAGCGACGGGCAGTAAATTTGATTAAGAAAGAAAATGCAAAAAACATAGATAAGTACAATGATTATCTTAGAAAACAGTTGCTATTATCCTACACATTAAAAACGTTGTAGTTAAATTTATTTTTTTAAATAAATTTCAGACAATACATTTGATGCTTACCCAAAATAAAAAAACTATTTATGAAGAAAGTCTATTTAAACCTATTAGCCGTTGCTATGGTTGTTTTCGCTACAAGCTGTGTAACGATTCTATCTCCCAAAAATCAAACAGTTCCCATCAATACAGGCAATACAAAGGCTACAGTATTCATTGAGGATGAAAATAGAGGAAGTGGAGATGTAGTAGAAACTAAAATTACTAAAGATGGAAGTGCAAAACAGATTAAAATAGAGGCGCCAGGATTTAAACCAGCCTATTACGCTACACTCCCACATATTATGAACCCATTGGTTTGTGTTTCTTGTTTGTTTCTTTATTATCCTATGGGTGTTGATGCTGTTAATTCAAAGTCTTACGGTTACAGTAAGCCAATTGAGTGCCCTTTATTGAATAAGCGTATTATAAGAAAACCTACTCAGAAGTATATTAGTGTTGATGAGGTTAAGTTTGATATAAAGAATAAAGATTTCAAGTATGTAAATATTGATTACAACAATTACATAAAAAAAATTGACAAAGAAGAGGAAAGAGAGCAAAATGGGAAAGACAAAAAGACAAAGCACGTAAGTGAGGATATACAAGTGGATAACAGTATATTCGGTTATGAGTTAGATAAAGTGCTGAAAGAAACTGGATTTATCGATACGGTAAATCAGATTTTCAGAGATAATGAAAATACAATTAGTTTGAAGGCTAATGTTAAGTCAATAACTTTTTATTCTATTTCTGCCCATGCTGGAAACGATTATCCTAGTTTTTATATAGTAAAATCTGATATTAAATGGGATGTGTTGAATACGTATGGTGAAGTATTAAAAACAATTACCGTTAGATCTCAGTCAGGAGAATTTGTAATTCATACTAGCACAAAAGATCATGATTTCAGAGCCATGTTTAGCGATATGATCGAAAACTCATTAGATCAGGCTTTAACCAATCCTGGAATTGCCAGTGTTAGTCAAATGGAGACAGCTGCAGCAGAGGCCAAACTGCCTACTACTACAATCGCAAAACCAACTGCTTACATTACCACCGCAGCAGACGCTCAAAATAGCACTGTAATTGTAAAGAAAAAAGATGGACATGGAAGTGGATTTGCCATCAGTAATGATGGATATATTATCACCAACTTCCACGTAGTTGCTAGTGAAGACCCTAAAAAGCAAAGTGATATTACTGTCATTTTGAGTAATGGTCAAAAAGTAAAAGCTTCCATAGTTAAATATTCACGAGTAGGGGATTTGGCATTGTTGAAAATAGATTCTCATTTCGATAAATGCTTCGAATTGCCTTCTACTAAGAGCTTTAGTGCATTGGAAGAAGTATACATAATGGGTGCACCAAAGTCTATAGAACTTGGTCAGTCTGCCGCAAAAGGTATTATTTCAAGTGAAAGAAATGTAAACAACGTTAGTCTTATACAAACAAACATCAGTGTTAGCCCAGGAAATAGTGGTGGTCCAATGTTTAGTAAAGAAGGTAAGCTATATGGCGTTGTTGTTTCAAAATTGATTGGCGGTGGTGCAGAGGGTGTTGCATTCTGTATTCCTGCCTATAGAATCTCTGAATTCTTGAGTATAGATTTTAAATAGAATTTTTATATTCGAACTGTATTTTTTATAAGGAGCACAAGAGTTTATCTCTTGTGCTCCTTTTTTTATGTGTTAATCCGGGTGTTTTGAAATAAAAGAAGCTACAGTTTAAATTCCTAGCCGTTATATTTACAGCGTATTAAAATTTTCCTTTTTAAAGTAATCTATAAATAAAATGAGAAACAAATTCAGTCTATTAGTAGCAGTGGTAATGATGTTTGGCTTTATGGCTTGTAAAAAGAGCACTAGTTCTGCACCTGTAAATCCTAATCCTAATATCACCGTTAATGGAACAAGTACAGATTTGTTGGGACTTTCAAAAGCATTTTATGTGTCTAAGTTGAATAATGACACTATCGTCATTGTGAATTCAAGTGTTAATGATAGCTCAGTTATCAATAATATTTCTAACGTGAGCAATATCAGTAGCGCTGCTAATTTTCTCGTACTGTCAGTGCTGTCCAATAATACGGTATCCCAAAACACCTATTCTGGGAGTAACGTAACAAGTTATTTTCAAGTTAATAATGTGAAATACAAATCACTTCCTCAGCTATCTACTACAATCAGGATTGATACAGTAAACAATATATTTGTTTCTGGAAGCTATAGTTCTACAGTGGTTAATCTAACAAATCCACTCGATGTTACAAATCCAGTTATAACTGGTAAATTCAGAGCCAATGTCGTCCGATAAGTAGTTCTAGTTCTATTTATTGGAAGCATACATCTTGTTGCCAGTCATACTGTGATTGTACAACTGTATCATCTCTTTCAGTTTTCTGTCGCGCAGTTTGTCCTCAGCAGAGATATTGCTTGAGAGTAGGTTGTGGTTGAGTAAACTATCGTTCCGCCAATTATATAACCCTACTGTGTGCGTGCCATTAAATTGGTAGCAACAAGAAGAATCGATGTATTGATAAACACCTGCATTATAATTGATTGAAAACCTGTCTGATTTACTGTCAAATAAATCATTGCCCAATGAAAAATAGGGGTGAGGATAGTTTAATAAATGCATGATTGAAGGCAGGATATCTAACTGACTAGCAACACCGTTGTCAATTCCCTTTAATGAGCCATCTGGGCGGAAGAAGGCAATAGGTATCCTGTAATGATCCATCGTAGAACCTTTTATCTTTTCTATAACCGGACTGGTATGGTCTGCAGTAATTACAAACAAAGTGTTTTTGTACCAGGGAGATTTCTTAGCTGATTCGAAAAAGCGGGAAAGAGCAATATCTGCATAACTGATGCACGATAACAGTGGATGCCCATCTTGCTTTAATTGTTCTTTATACTTGTCTGGAATTGTAAAAGGCTGGTGCGTGTTTAATGTAAAGATGGAAGAGAAAAATGGCTCACGGGTTTCTGTTAGTTTATGATCTACAAATTGAAGGAATGGCTCATCCCATATACCCCAGTCACCATCAAAGTCCTGTTCATTATTGTATTCTGTTCTGCCAAAATAATCATCGTAGTGCGCTAGCTTACTGAAGGAGTTGAAGCCCATTGTGCCATTACTTCCACCGTGATAGAAGGCTGTATGATAGCCTTCAACGCTAAGAAGTGAAGGAATTGTTGTTATTTTATTGGCAGAATAGGGTGAAAATATAAAAGGGTCATCACCCCAGGCAGGTATGGAGGCAACCACTGCAGGAATACCTTGTATAGACTCTCTGGCATTGGCAAAAGCATTTGGAAAAACAAGGCTTTGACCAAAAAGTGAATCTAAGAAAGGGGTTTTTGCTTTACCCTTAAAGAAGCCGAGATACTTTTTGGAAAGGCTTTCTACTATTATCACCACCACATTCAGCTTTTTGAAATGTGCATTTGGAAGTGGTGAATGAATGCCATTATTCAGTTCTTTCATTTCTTCTTCAGACACATATTCTACATCTGGAAGATTTTTTTTACCAATTGTTTTAATGATGGTAAAGGGACTATTGAGCAGTGCAGGAATATTTTGTACCTCAGTAACTTCAGAAGCGTGTATGATGTCTAGTGGATATTTCTGAAGTCCACCTCTAATACCAACAATGGTTAAGCCCGCGCCTAGAATAAAAAACACACTTGCTAACACATATTCTACAAGGCCTTTTGGTGCTTTGATTTCTGATTTTAATGTTGCCAGATATCCTTTTCTAAGTGTGTAAACAATGGCTATGTATATAAACAACAAATACCAGAATTGCTTGATGAATGAGGGTAACAACCGAAAGAAATCCGTCCCCTTTTTTCCTGTCAAAAACATGAAAGCATCTACCTGCATTCTTTTGTGTATGAAAGGAAAGTAGGCAATGTCTACTATGTTTAAGAGGATGAAGAGGCTATTTGAAATGAGGAATAAGTAATTGACAACCTTTTGATAGTTACTGTTTTCAATAAAAGGGGCTGGCAGCAATGTCAGTAGAATAAAAAGTCCGTTTATCATACAGATGGCTGCTAAATCGAAACGCATTCCACCGCCAAATAAATAAAGCGTGGGGAGTATAGCTGGGAAGTTGAATTCAATTCTATTGATCCAAATGAATAGTAGCCGACAAAAAAAGTAGATGGATAGCAACAGTAATATTTGCCAGCCCAAGCGCTGGAAATTAGATTTTATCTTAGTCATATTCTCATGTATAGCAGTACAGCAGTAGGTTGTTTGTATGTAGGTGCAAACGACGAAAATAAAGAAAAAGATACAATTAGAGAAAATAGTCACAAAAAAGCGCAATTTGATTTTGACTGGTATTGGCGATGGCAGGGAAATAGTGTTGCCTCAGTTGACTACTGAAGCCCTATTGAGATTTCAATGTTGGGTAGTAATAGTTCAAACAATGGCATCGAATGTTCGTTCATTGGTATCGAATGTTCAATCAACGGCATCGAAAGTACGTTCATTGGCATCGGATGTTCGTTCATTGGCATCGGATGTTCGTTCATTGGCATCGAATGTTCGTTCATTGGCATCGAAAGTTCAATCATTGGCATCGGATGTTCAAACAATGGCATCGAAAGTACGTTCAATGGCATCGGATGTTCGAACAATGGCATCGGATGTTCGTTCAATGGCATCGAATGTTCGTTCAATGACATTGAAGGTTCAATCAAGTCTATTAACCTTCATCCAAGAGATAGTAACCTATATTCAAAATAACCACGTGCCTAATGCGTATCATCGAGGAATGCTTCTCTCTTCGCTTTTAGCGCAGCTAATTTTTCTTTGCTGTATGCAATTCTTGAGATTAATACAAAAAGTACTGGTACAATAAAGATGGCTAGTAGCGTGGCTGCAAGCATACCGCCAAACACAGTATACCCAATAGTGCTTCGGGCTATTGCACCTGCTCCTGTAGCAAAAACAAGTGGAAGGACACCTAAAATAAAAGCAAAAGAGGTCATGATGATGGGACGAAGCCTCAGCCTTACTGCCTCCATTGTAGCAGGGATGATTTCTACACCACTATCTACCCTCTCTTTGGCGAACTCTACTATCAAGATAGCATTTTTGGCAGCCAGACCAATCAATGTTACCAGGCCAATCTGTGCATAGATGTTATTGGCAAGTGTAGGTATTAGTGTAAGCGTGAGGATGGCGCCGAAGGCGCCAATAGGTACCGCTAACAATACTGAAAAAGGGACAGACCAACTCTCATACAAGGCCGCAAGAAAAAGAAATACAAACAAAATGGATAAACTGAATATCAGAATAGTACTGTTGCCTGCATTTATTTCTTCTCTACTTAATCCCGCAAACTCATAGCCATATCCTGCCGGTAAAACTTTGGCCGCTACTTCCTTTAATGCAGCCAAAGCCTGACCACTACTATATCCTTCTCGCGCAGAACCATTAATCTCAGCACTTCTAAACAAGTTATAGTGTGATATCAGTGCAGGGTTCTCCGTTAACTTATAACTAATTATGGTGCTCAATGGAACCATCGTTCCTTGTTGGTTGCGCACATAATATTGATCTAAGGCATGAATATCGCCTCTGAAAAGGGTGTCTGCCTGAGCAATTACCTTAAAGTTTCTTCCATAGAGGTTAATGTCATTCACATACTTACTACCCAGATAAGTCTGCATGGTATTGTAGACATCACTTAGTGACACGCCTAGCTTTTTACATTTCTCTCTATCTACATTCACCTGATAACCCGGTGTACGAGCAGTGAAGAATGAAAAAGCCTTGCCTATTTCGGGGCGTTTATTTGCTTCTGCAATGAATGTATTCATTACTTTTTCAAATTGCTTTATATCATCTGTGCTTTCTTTCTGTTCTAATTCGAAGGTGAAACCTCCACTTTGGCCTAAACCAGGAATAGCAGGAGGCGAAGTAACAATGATATTAGCTCCTTTTATGTGGGAGAACTTCTTTTGAAGTGTTGCAATAATGCCGTCTAGTTGTAGGTCTTTTGTCTTACGATTTTCCCAAGGTGTGAGCGAGGAGAAAATGGCGCCACTGTTGGATTTACTTGCCAATGAAATAGCATTGATACCACCCAGTGCTGCAAAGTGAGAGATGCCTTCCGTATGTTTCAAGGTATCCATTATGGCGGATAAAAGGTCTATACTTTGTGTGGTAGAAGTAGCTTCTGCCATCTCGAAGTTGATGAATATTCTTCCCTCATCTTCTGTTGGAATGAAGCCTGTTGGTTTCTCCTTAAACATAATTCCGGTGCCAATATATACGCACGCAAGTATCACCAATACCAGCGGAGTGCGTTTTATGCAAAGCTGTACACCTTTAGAATAATTGTAGGTGGTCTTTGCAAACCAGCGATTGAATCTGTAGAAAAGCTTATTCATTCCCTTAGATTCTTTATCCAGCTTCATAGGTGTAAGGAACAAAGAACACAACGCTGGCGTTAGGGACAAGGCCACAAAGGCAGAGATTAGTACCGATATGGCTATCGTAATAGCAAACTGTTGGTATAACCTTCCTACAATACCCGGAATAAAACCAACGGGTACAAACACCGCTGCCAATATCAGTGCAATGGCTATTACCGGGCCTGAAATATCTTTCATCGCCTTGGTAGTTGCATCTTTCGATGATAAACCCTCGTGATCCATATAGTGTTGCACTGCCTCAACCACCACAATGGCGTCATCCACCACAATACCAATGGCTAATACAAAACCAAACATGGTGAGCGTATTGATGGTAAAGCCTAGCGGAATGAAGAAGATGAAAGTGCCAATGATGGCAACGGGTATCGCCAAAACAGGAATCAGGGTGGCACGCCAGCTTTGTAAGAACAAAAAGACAACAAGAGTAACGAGTAAAAGTGCTTCTATCAAAGTCTTTATAACTTCACTGATGGATACTTTTACTACAGATACAGATTCAAATGGAACTACATAGTCAATGTCTTTTGGGAATGATTTCTTTAAATTATTCAAAGTAGCATATACACCTTTGGCTACATCCAAGGCATTACTTCCCGGCGCTTGATAAATTCTTAGATAAGAAGCTCTTTTGCCATCTACAAATGAATTACTTCTATAGCTGAACTTGCCCAATTGTACTCTTGCAACATCTTTTAAGTGGACAACATTTGCATCACCCGGCTTACTTCTGACAATGATATTTTCAAATTGATCGGGTGTTGTTAGCCTGCTGTTTGTCAACACATTATATTCAAAAGATTGGGCACTATTCTGAGGTGGCGCACCAACAGAGCCTGCAGCAATCTGAATGTTTTGTTCTTGCAATGCCGCTAATACCTCATTCGAAGTAATGCCTAGTCTTGCAAGTTTATCTGTTTGCAACCAGATACGCATACTAAAGTCATCTGCGCGGCTAGAGATATCCCCTATACCGGGAACACGTAGCAAAGCATCTTTTATGAAGATATTGGTATAGTTGTCTACAAAAGAAACATTGTGTGTGCCATTTGGAGAGTAAACACCCACCAATAACAATATACTTGGGTTCCGTTTACGGGTAGTAAGTCCCACACGTTTCACATCGTCTGGTAATGATGGGGTAGCAATATTTACCCGGTTCTGAACTTCAAGAGCAGTTAAGTCTGGGTTTGTGCCCACTTTCAGAACTACACTCAATGTTGTTTGTCCGTCATTGGTGCTGGTGCTGGTAAGGTAGTCCATTCCTGGTGTACCATTTACCTGCGCCTCAATAGGGGTGGTTACAGATTGTTCCACCGTTTGTGCATCTGCTCCTGTGAAGCTACCGCTAACCTGAATGGTAGGAGGTGTAATCTCTGGATATTGACTGATTGAGAGATTACTGATAGCCAATGAACCCAGTAACACTATTACTATAGATATAACGATTGCCGTTATAGGCCTTCGGATAAAAACGTCTGCAATCATACTTAAACTAGTTATGAGTTATGAATGATGAGTTATGGATGTTTGAGTAGTATGTTTTGAGTAATTGGCTTAAGCCTTTCTTTACTTATAACTTATAACTCAAAACTTATAACTATCTTATGGTTTCTTCGATGGTACTACTTTCACAACAATCCCATCTTTCATTTTCTGAATCCCGTCTATCACCACTTTATCTTTCTCTGCCAAACCATCTTTTACTACTATTTTATCATTGATGATGGCTCCTGTGTTAACACGTTTTTGAGTCACTTTACTGCTATCGCCAATGACAAATACAAAGTATTCACCCATTTGCTCTACCAATGCTTTCATGGGCACTAATAGTTGTGGTAAGCCACCATTGTTTTTGATGCGCACATTGCAACTCATGCCCGGTTTCAGCAAATGTTTGTCATTATTAAACTGAAGCCTGAGCTTTATAGTAGCCGTTTGTGGGTCAACAGCCCTGTCTATAAAAGATATTTTACCCACTTCTGGATAGACAGAACCATCTGGAAGTTGAATGGTAAACAAGGAATCTTTGGCGTTGTAACCTTTCAGTTGTAATTGAGTAAAACGATACAGGTCTTTTTCATTGACAGCAAAGTCAACCGCAATTGGGTTGTCTGTTGATACCGTATTCAAAACCATACCCCCTGCAGTGACTGCAGTACCCAATCTTACCTGAGAGATGCCTATTGTTCCATTAAACGGAGCATAAATAGACGCATACCGAACATTGGTCTGTACGCTGTTCACGTTGGCTTCTGTAGCTTTCAACTGCATTTTAGATGCTTGTAATTCAGCCAAAGCATGATCTAATACTTGCGTAGCAATGGCATCATGTTTTGCCAGATCTGTATACCTGTCGGCATCTTGCTGTGCTCTTGCTAGGTTCGCTTTAGCCACATTTAGGTTGGCTTGTGCTTGTTGATAATTGGCATTATACAACTGCTCATCAATGGAATAAAGCTTTTGCCCTTTAACAACAGTCTGTCCTTCTTTAAAATAGATACCTGTGATGGCACCACTCACCTGCGCCCTTATATCAACCTGATTCTCAGCTACAATGTTAGCAGGATATAAATCAAAATAAGTAGCAGTACCCGAGTGTACCTCATAGATTCCTACCGAAGGTGGTGGAGGTGGTGCTTGTTGTTTACTTTTATCCGAACCGCAAGCCGCAAGGAGGATAACTGTAATTGAAATTAGAAAAGTATATCTCATAATTTTTAGTGTTTAAAGATTAATGTAAAATGATTAATGAAAAGTGCTTGAAATATTAATCACTAATCACTAAACGTTAATCACTAATTAATAACTCCTAACGCCTGTTCTACATCAATCTTCGATGTCAATACCTGATACAATGCATTAATGTAATTCTCCTGAGAAGAACGTAAGTCAGTCTCTGAAGTAATTACTTCCAGGTAGTTTTTAATACCCGCTTTATATTGTAGCTGAATGGTGTTGTATACTTCTTGTGCTAGTTGTAAGTTGTCTTTCAGCAACAAATAGTTATACAGACTAGCTTTATATGCCGAAAGTGCTTGTACATATTGTGTATTGATACTATTACGTAGTTGCAACAAATCCCAATCCAGTCGCTTGATAGCTATTTCTGCAGTCCTGGTTTGATAGACTCTTTTATTCCCTTGATACAAGGGTAACGATAGCTTCAACCCAATGAAAGAGTTGGGAAAATTTTGACTGTAAAGCTTTCCAACATCATTATTCAAGAAATTGAAGTTATAGTTCCCGTAGGCAGATACTGAAGGATAGTAGCTCATTTTGGTGTATTCCAGGTTAAACTGCTGTAACTTCTTCAGTGTTTCTAATTGTTTATATTCAATTCTATTACTGTAGTTAACGGCTTGCATCGTGTCCAACACCATTTCCCTGTCCATTAGCAAAGTATCGTATTGCAAATCGAAAATATTATCGGCAGTATATCCCATGGCATTTTTCAAGAGCGCTTCTTTAGCTTTTAATGCTTCCTGTTGTGCTTTCAGTTGCGCTTTTGCATTATTCAAAGAAATAGTTGCCCTTTTATAATCCGTTTTGTCCACGATACCATCTTTATACTGCGTATAAGCAGTTTGTAAACTTGCTTGTAGTCGGATGAGGGTTGCAACAGTTAGATCAATTTGTTTTTGAGTCAACAACACATCATAGAATGCTTTGCTGACAGATACTTTCAAATAAATCCTATTGTTTTCCAGATTCTGTTCAGCTTGTCTTCTTACATCCAGTTTTGAACGGTTTGCAAGAAAGACGTCTTTATTAAACAGTGTCTGATTGACTGAGAAATAAGCGCCAGACGTATTCAAAGTACCTGATTGAACATATTTGCCACCACTGTAAGAGGTAAGTAATTGAAAATTATTTTGAAGGTTGTAGTCGAAGTTGAGTTGAGGATACCAATCTGCCAGCTTGCTTTTAATGGTCAGTTCTGTAGATTGTTCGTCAAGTATTGATTGTTGTATTGAAGGTTTGTGTTGAAGCGCATATTGAACGCATGTTTCTAGAGTGGCTTTCTGTAGGGTACTATCTTTTGTTTTTACAGGTTCTTGGGCTTGTAAAGTCTTTATCGAAAACAAAACAAACACTACAAGTATTAATATGCATTTATTCATCTTAAAATTTAACAGTTGCAAAATCTATTGGTTCAGTTAAAGAAAAGGGGAGAGGGACGAAAGAGTAGCAAATGTAGGTGCATTTAAATTAAAGTATTCTCTAACAGCGAAACTGCACCCTTATTTGGGTAATATTAGTCGGTGAAAATGGCCATGAGAGCTATTTAGTTCCAGAATAAACAAGTGCGACACTGGCATATAAAGGAAGTAATATAAAGTAAACAAGGCTCACACAAACAAAGAAGCCACAATAGAGTAAAATTTAGGGAGTAAAATACGCTAAAAGCCCATCAAAGGTCGCTAAAACCTCATCGAACTGACAGGGTGGCATAAGTGATGCGCCCAAAACCTCACCGAAGCTCCCCAAAACCCCACCCGACTGACACAAAAGCCCATCGCGCCTCCCCAAAACCCCATCGAAGCTCCCCAAAACCTCTCGAGACCTTCCCAAAAGCATAGCTATTTTTTCTAAATCATTTGAGATTAAGCATTAAACAGTAACGTCTCTAATATTTTCATTAGGAAATAAAAAAATAATAACATCAACTAAGGGTGTTTTTTATATTATTTGTCTATTACTTGGTGTTCTTATATTTTGGAAACAATTAGTTGATTTTTAAAACTACTTATTACTTAAAAATGAACCATTTATTAAGCCGCAATATTGGTACTTGGTATTTTGGAGTAAGGGTTACTAAGATTTTGAACATGAAAACAATATTTGTCTGTTTCTTTTCTACACATCGATTGCCCTGATGTTGAACAGAGAGTATGTTGGATAGATTACCCGATTGCTTTGTTTGCTGTATGAGACAAAGAATATTTTATTGATTGAGTGCAACTTGTCCCTTGGGGAAGTTTGATACAGATGTAGCCTAATGTTATTTTTTAGTTTTCTGATTAAATAAATTTGATTGGAAAAGTTTAAAATGATATTGGTCTTTGTCGATTGAAAGGTTGGTTCAATGTAAACTAATGTGCTTTAAACGAAATGATTGCCTCTAAATGTGAATAATAACTAAACTACAGATATGAACGATTGCTTGAACTCTAAAAGTACATTTATGAAACGATTGCTACAATGGAAACAAATTCCACAAAAAACACTTAACATTTCTATGTTATTGCTAACAATGCTATTGTTATTATCAAATAGCATTATTGCTCAGGATGTTTGGCCTTTAACTTCTACTCAGAATGTTACAAGTGCCTCTGGCATTGCTAATGCTACTGCCAGTAATCAGACATTAACTGGCCTTAGTTTTCCTAGTTCTGGACAGTATAACGGAGCTACTAGTGGTACAGGGACTGCAAATACTGGAGAGCGTGTAGCACCCGTTGCAGCTGGAACATGGCCTGGAGAAAGTAACACAACAGGTGTAGATGGAAGGTTTATGGAGTTTTTAATATCTCCTGCCACCAGTTATTTCTTAAATGTGACTCAAATAAAATGTGATCTAGGAATTAGTGCTGGGACTTCTTTACGTGCAAGTTTTTATTATTACATAGGTACATCCGCCCCCGCTAATTTGGCTGCTTGTACGGCGGTATCAGGAAGTTCAACAGCAATTACTCCTACTACTACAATGACAACTTCAACTTTTGGGTCATTAAACATTAATGTTCCAAGTGGAAAGAATTTGTACATTAGAATGTATCCATCAAATAACTCTGCTTCATCACAAACCAGATTTATAGCTGTAGCTAATTTTACGGTAACAGGCACCTCTGCCTTGCCTAGCACGGATGCAACTCTTTCTGCATTAGCTACTACTGCAGGTGCATTGACACCCTCTTTCTCTTCTTCAACAACATCTTATTCAACTCCAGGTGTAACCAATGCCACTACTTCTGTTACTGTTACACCAACAGTAAACCAAGCGAATGCTACCCTTACAGTAAATGGTAGTGCGGCAACAAGTGGTAGCCCAGCAACAGTAAGCTTGAGTGTTGGTTCAAACACAATTCCTGTTGTTGTTACAGCACAAGATGGATCAACCACAAAAACGTATAATATTTCAGTTACTCGTGCAGCCGCAGCATCACCTACCATTACACCGGGTGCTGTATCAGGTGCAAATACCTATGTACAAGGGTTTGCTGCCAGTCAATCAAGTACAACAATTTCAGTCGGAGCTAGTGCCCTTACTAGTAGTATAAGTGTAGGAACCTCTTCCTCAAACTTTGTAGTGGCATCATCTGCTGGTGGACCTTTTGCTTCTACAGCAACCCTTCCATCTTCAGGTGGTACTGTTTATGTACAACTAGCAGCTGGATTGACCAATGCAAGTAATGCTTCATTTAGCGGAAACATACAATTGACGGATGCTACTGATGGCATTTCTACGCCTGTAACTGTGGCTGTAACAGGTACAGTAACCGTTGCTACATCATATACTTCTACAGCAGGTGGTGACTGGAATAGTGGTTCTACCTGGTCTGGAGGATTTATTCCAACAGCTGGTGCAGCGGTTTCGATTGTACATGCTGTTACAGTAAACAGTGACCAAAGCGGTGTTACAGTTGGTGCTGTATCTCTTAGCGCTGGTGGTACACTCACCTTTAACAATAGCGGTTCTGCTGGTAAACTCAGTGCTGCTTCAGTTAGTATAAGTGTAACTACTGTTTTAGATATGACTAATGGAGGTATACTTACTTTGAGTGGCTTACTTACAAACTCAGGTACATTTACTTCAGGAACTGGTACTGTAGTATTAACGGGGTCAAACACTTGGTCAAGTGCATTAACTTTCAACAATCTTACCATTTCAAGTGGTACTACAACAGTGGCAGCCAACTTTATTATAAATGGGGATTTATCTATTTCTGGTACAGGTATTTATACGTTCAGCAATGGGTCTGCTCGCACACTTAGTATTGCTGGGAATTTAAGTGTTTCCGGATCAGGTGGTATTTCTAATACTACATCAGGAGGAAGTAGCTGTACAATAACACTATCAGGATCTGGTAAAACAATGACCAATACAGGTACTGGCAACTTATTTACTAAAATGAATATTGTAGTGAGTGGTACTTATACATTGTCTGGTAATTTTGATTACTCTTCTGCAAACTCAACCTCTCGCTCAGTTGCAGTTTCTGGTAGCTTAAATCTATCTACCTACACATTAACAATGGGTATATCTCCTATTACTGCAACTGGTACACTTACTATTGCAACAGGAACCTTGAATACTGCTTGCGTGTCTGGAGCACTTCCTGCTAGTGGAACTTGGACTGGTACCATAAACTATAGTGGAGCTTCACAAAATATTGTTGCAGGAACTTATAATAACCTAACAGTTAGTGGTACTGGTACACCAGTGTTGCCAGCCACTTTATCTATTGGAGGAACCTTTACACCGGGAGGATTAACGTATACTACTACAAGTTCTACTGTTACTTTTACGGGTTCTTCTATTCCCGCTTTTAGCTTTAATAATCTTACTGTCACGAATGTTTCTGGTGTATCATTAGCTGGTGCTGTTTCTGTATCAGGAACATTTACACTTTCGGCTAATACAATTCTTACTACCACCACTTCAAATTTGTTAACTATTACCAACACAGCTTCTACGGCTATCAGTGGTGCTGGTTCTACTGCTTTTATCAATGGACCACTTGCTTGGACATTGCCTAATGGAGCATCTGTAAATACCTATACATTCCCTGTTGGTAATGGAACTAGTTATAACCCATTGTCATTAGTTTCACCTACTGCAAGTGCAGTTGGTACTGTTGCACAAGTCCAATACAATACTAGCAATTCAGGAACTTTCAATGCATCACTAAGTGCTTTAGATGCAAGTGTTCAGTGGAGCATTGCTGCGGCAACCGGTAACATCAGTGCTGCAACGTTGAATATAACAAGTGCAAGCACACTAGGTGCCTATGATGCAATCGCATATGCTACTGCTTCAGGTGGTTCTTACGCTTCATTGGCAGGAACTGTAAGTGGACAAAGCATAAACGGCTCAAATGCAATAGCCACCATTAGTGCAGGAAGTACCAACTATTTTGGATTGGGTACAAAGGCAGTAATTACTGTTAATGATCCTGCTTCATTCAGTTCCCCTTCATCTACTACAAGTCAGATAAATCTTTCAGCTACTGCTAATGGAAGTGGAAATAGTATTGTTGTACTTTACAGTACTACAAATTCATTTACTACGCCAAGCAATGGTGTAGCAGCAGGTACTGCCGGAAATGCTTTTGCTGGTGGTACAATATTATACAATGGAACAGCATCTGGACTTACAAATCACACGGGCTTATCATCAAACAGTACTTATTATTATGTAGCCTACTCTTATGATGGTAGTAACAATTATTCTCCAGGAGTAACAGTTACAACTGCTACGCTGGCTGTTCCAACAAACGGTTCAATTGCTTCATCTAGCACAGGTATTACGATAACAAATGCTGTTGTAACAGCGGGAGGCGGTGCTACATTATCAGCAAGAGGTGTTGCAATAGGTACTACAAATGTGTCAGGTTCAGCCACACACTATGCAGATGCCTCAATAACTACTGGTACTTTGGCTAGCCAAACAACTTCATCTCCTTCACTATTACCCCAAACCGCTTATTATGCTTGGGCTTATGCCTCAAATGCAGGAGGAACAAATTTTGCTGCGTCCCCTGTTAGCTTCTACACTTTGTCTAGCCCTGCTACTGCTGCTGCTTCAAATGTAACTCTAGTCCAGTCTGCACAAACAAGTGTAGCGGTAAGTGTTTCTACACCTGCTACCTATCCTGCTTCTGGCGCTACAAAAGCTGGTTACTTGGTTATTTATAACACTGGTGCTAGTTCTCC
>CANGFK010000023.1 GCA_947452925.1 Chitinophagaceae bacterium
ATAACTCCTGATACGGCAATATGGACGGGAGTAAGTTCTACAGCTTGGTTTGATCAGACAAACTGGTCAACAGGGCATGTACCTGAAAAGACAACTAGTGTCATTATTCCTGCTTCGGCACCCAATCAGCCTTATCTAGCAGACGATACCAAAGCCAAAGCAAATAATGTTTTTATTGAAGCAGGTGCTACATTGACAGCGGAGTCGCCTATTTTTATTTATGGAAGTCTTATAGATTCTGGAAGTTTAGTTGAGGGAAATTTCAACATCAGCAGAATTATTCTTGCAGGCTCGGGTACGTTAATCGGAACAGATACTTTTACCAATCTGGAAATAGATGGGGACTACTCCATAGGAGGTGCTGCTACTGATAAGGTGTACATAACTAAGAGATTGATAAAGTCGAGTGGCACTTTTACTACGAATAATAAACTTACACTTATCTCCAATGCTTCGGGCACTGCTTTGATTGAGGATGATGGTGGTGTATTGGTTGGTAAGGTATACGTGCAACACTATGCAGATGGTAACTTTGGGTACCACCATTTCAGTAGTCCTGTAAGTGATGCTACTGTAAACAGCTGGAGTAATGCCTTCCCCATATTCGGGCCTGATGGTGCACCAAGCTGGTTAAGCAAATGGGGTTCTTTGCAGTACTACGATGAGGCAGCTAATACTACTACTTTACTAGATTCCAGCTATTACAATTATACTGCTTTGTCAAATCCTCTAGTTCCTGCGCAAGGATATACAGCTTGGCTGAATAGTTTGCCTACACTCAATACTTTCGGTACACCAAACAATGATGCTATCAGTATTCCGGTAACACACAGTGCAGGAACCAATGATCCTAAAGGGTGGAATTTTGTGGGTAATCCTTATCCTTCTCCTATCAGTTGGACAGCCTTGAAAGAACTGAATCCAAGTTTGTTTGGAGATGCTTCTTGCTATCTGTGGAAAGCATCAGGAAAGGGTACTGATGGAACCTGGACTGCTTATGACGGCAAAGTAGGTGTGAATGGCGCAGGCGATGTCATCAATTCCTCTTTGGGCTTCTTCGTATATGTAAACAATAGTGGTACATTGAACTTTGATAACTCGGTAAGGATTTATGACTATACTAGTCCAGAGATATTTGGTACTAAATCGAATGCAAATACATTGAGGTTGAGCATTAAAGATGCTATTTCAGGTACAAAGGACGAAGCAGTGGCTTATACCAGCTACAACGAAGGCTTCTCCAGAAAGATGGCACAACCTTCAGGAGCAACCAATGCCACTATTGCATTTGATGTAAAGGGAACTAAAGCAGCCATCAATGTATTGACTAGCATTGACAGTAAGACCGAGTTGCCAATTGCGGTATTAACACCAAAGGCAGGTACTTATACACTAAGCTTAAGTACACAAAATATCAACTTGCCTGTTTATTTGAAAGATGCCGTAACAGGTGTGTATACTGATTTGAAGGCAAACTCAACAGCAACCATCAGAACAACAACTAAGGAAACAGTTGGTAGATACAGTCTTGTATTTAGTCAGCCGGCATCATTTGTCAATTCTCAATTGTCAATCTATCCTAATCCTGCAAAGAGTTCTGTAGTGATTAATGGCAGCCATATTGCTTCAGTGCAGGTATTGGATAATTTAGGAAGAATAGTGAAGGTTGTATCATTGAAAGATGCAACAAATCCATCATTATCTGTGAGTGGTTTGGCAAAAGGAGCCTATCATCTAAAAGTACAAACAACAGATGGTAAAGTGAATAATATTAATGTTGTGAAGGAATAACGAATAATGCCCGGGAACTGGGTATGGGGCATCGAAGTGCTTAGTTTAATTGATGAATGTTCTGCTAAACAACTATTGGATATCTTCTATTGCCCGGATTAATAACTGCACCCAATAAATGAAGAAGTATTGCAATTTGGTGCAATACTTCTTCATTTATTGGGTGTTTAAATTGCTGACAGAATATTCTGGTTTGTGGAATTGCAGATAGCATACAACCATGAACAAATGGTTGTGATGGTTATTATTCTTATGCAAAAGAGAAAAAATAGTTTTTGTTTGGCATTATTTCGTACTTTCGACCCGAGTGAAAGAGTAGGCATCCAACTGGAACCGATAATATGCTTACTTGTCTGATTCTTTTTCCCACATATCCTTTTGTTATAGAATGAACGAGGGACGTTTGTCTTAGGGAAAGTTGATTGTTGATTTTATTTGATTTGATTGCTTTGTCTTGTGCGCCCTGTAATGAACTTGCAGTGGATAAAACAGGAATTGGGCATGGTGTATTTCTGAAGGTACTGAGTTGAAGGAGAAATTTAGATAGAAGAACGAACCTTTTTAAAAGGTTAATAAAACAAGCATAATAAACATTAAACATAAACATTGAATAATTTAAAACTAGAAATGAAAGCTAAAAAGTACATTCTACACACTTTGGTAGTCATATCACTTATTTGTGGTATCAATGCAAGCGCAAAAGACACAAATAAGAATTTTGGTGCTATCTCTGCACCTACCATCGGCACCTTTAGTAATATTGCATCAAATTACGGCGACCCTTCATTCACGCTTACAGATCCGACTTCCAATAGTACAGGTGCTTTCTCTTACACAAGCAGTAACAAGGCTGTTGCAACAATTGTAGGGAATGTAGTAACAATAGTGGGAGCAGGTGCAACCACTATCACGGCAACACAAGCTGCAACTTCCAGCTTTACCAGCGGTAGTAAATCTGCTACTCTCACTGTAAGCGCTATAGCACCAACATTTGGCACCTTCAGTGACATCAACAAGAACTATGGTGCAGCTGTTTTCACCTTGACTGCTCCTAAATCTAATAGCACTGGTGCTTTTTCTTATACAAGCAGCAACACAGCAGTTGCCACCATATCAGGCAGTAATGTAACAATTGTAGGCGCAGGTAGTGCTACTATTACAGCCAAGCAAGCAGCGACTACCAATTATAAAACTGGTAGCATAACTGCTACTCTAACTGTTAATACTATAGCACCAACGTTAGGCACGTTTAATAATATCAGTAAGAATTATGGGATTGCACCATTCAAGCTGACAGCACCTACATCCAATAGTAAAGGTGCATTCTCTTATTCTAGTAGCAATCTAGCTGTTGCAACTATCAGTGGAGATACGGTTACATTGGTAGGTGCAGGTAGTGCCATCATTACTGCAACTCAGGCAGCAAGCGGTAATTACATAAGCGGTAGCAAAACTGCTACCCTTACAGTAGCTGCTATAGCACCCACCATTGGCACCTTCAGCAATATTGCCAAAAACTATGGCGACCCTTCATTCTCGCCTACAGATCCTACTTCCAACAGCGCAGGTGCCTTCACCTATACAAGCAGTAACAAAGCTGTTGCTACCATTAGTGGGAATATAGTTACTATTGTAGGGGCTGGTACCTCTACTATTACTGCTACGCAAGCAGCAAATGGAGGTTACAAAAGTGGAACTAAGACGGCTACCCTTACTGTCAGTTCCATAGCGCCAACAATTGGCACATTCAATGATGTCAACAAGAACTTTGGTGCTGCGGTTTTCACTCTGACAGCTCCAATATCCAATAGCACGGGCGCCTTTTCCTACACAAGTAGCAATACCGCAGTTGCCACCTTATCTGGCAATAGGGTTTCTATTATAGGTGTAGGTAGCACTACTATTACAGCTAAGCAAGCTGCGACTACCAACTATAAGAGTGGAAGTGTAACAGCTACTTTGACAGTCAGCCCAATTGCGCCTACTATTACATTCAGTAATATCAGCAAAGCTTATAGTCCTACGGCATTTGCATTGAGTCCTACATCTAACAGTAAGGGTGCATTTTCATACACAAGTAGCAATACAGCAGTAGCCACAGTAAGTGGGAATTTGGTTACAATGATAGGTGTTGGAACTACTACCATCACGGCTACTCAAGATGCTACTACAAACTATACAAGTGGAGTCAAAGCAGCAACTTTGACCATAACGCAGGCAACGCCAACAATAAGCTTCAGTGGTATAACCAAAAACTATGGGGATACGGCATTTACTATAACTACGCCTACATCAAACAGTGCTGGTACTTTTACTTATACCAGCAGTAATAAGGCGGTCGCCACCATAAGTGGAAGCATAGTTACGATATTGAGTGTAGGAAGTACAACTATTACCGCTACACAATCTGCAACAGCTAACTATAAAGTGGGCACTGCAACAGCTACTTTAAAAGTAAACGCGTTAGCACCCACAATCGATACATTCAGCAATATCAGCAAGGATTACGGTGATGTACCATTTACCTTGACAGCGCCTACATCCAACAGCGCGGGAATATTTACATACAGTAGCAGTGACAACAGTGTTGCTACGATTAGTGGCAACACCGTAACCATTGTAGGTGCTGGTAGCGCCACTATCACTGCTACGCAAGCAGCTAGTGGAAATTATACGAGTGGTAGTACAACTGCTACTTTGCTTGTATCGGTTGCTGTTAATACTTGGACTGGTTTAAATTCGACCGATTGGAATGACCCTGCTAACTGGAGTAAGGGATCTGTACCTACTACTACGAGTGGTGTGTTCATTTCCAATACCCTCAACAACCCTGTGATAAGTGGTACAGCATCAGCTTATGATATAATTGTAGATTCCACAGGTGTACTCACAAACAATGGCACTTTGAATGTATATAGAGATTTTGCCGATACAGGCAGTTTTGTAAGTGGTAATGGAAGTTATGTTGTATTAAAAGGAAGCAGTGGGACGCTTAGCGGAACAGACACGTTTGCTAATCTGGAGGTACAAGGGAATTATACGGTAGGGGCATCTCTGGACGATAGGATATTTGTAACTTCTAAACTGATTAAAACAAGTGGTACATTAACTACTAATAATAAACTAACGCTCATCTCCGATGCCAACAGCAGTGCGATGATTGAGGATAATGGAGGTGCATTAACAGGTAAAGCATATATTCAGCACTATACTAGTGGTAATGTAGGTTATCATCAGTTTGCTAGTCCAATTAGTGATGCTACTGTTAGTAGCTGGTCTAATTCATTCCCGATATACGGACCAGATGGCGCACCAAGTTGGTTGAGTAGTTGGGGGTCATTGCAAGTGTATAATGAAGTAGATAATACTACTTCCTTGCTAGATTCTAGCTATTACAATTATACTTCATTGTCCAATCCACTAGTTGTTGGTCAAGGGTATTCTGCATTATTGAGTGGTTTGACAACGCTTAATACTTTCGGTACACCAAACAATGGGGCTATTAGTGTTCCAGTTACACACACTTCAGGAACGAATGATCCAAAGGGTTGGAACATGGTGGGTAATCCTTATCCTTCACCCATCAGTTGGACTGCTCTGAAGGCTTTGAATCCTGGTTTATTTGGAGATGATGCATGTTACTTATGGAAATCTTCAGGAAAAGGTACTGAAGGAACTTGGTCTGTTTATGACGGTACGGTAGGTGTAAATGGGGCAGGAGATATCATCAATTCATCCTTAGGGTTCTTTGTGTATGTAAACAATAGCGGAAACTTGAACTTTGATAATTCTGTAAGGAATTACCATTACACCAGTCCTGAAATATTTGGAAATAAGGCTCA
This sequence comes from Chitinophagaceae bacterium, assembly GCA_947452925.1. Taxonomy (GTDB): domain Bacteria; phylum Bacteroidota; class Bacteroidia; order Chitinophagales; family Chitinophagaceae; genus Parasediminibacterium. The sequence goes on from CANGFK010000023.1 coordinate 5,634, forward strand.
ATCTAGTACTCTGAGATTATCTATCAAGGGCGTCGATGGTAAGTCTACTGATGAAGTGGTTGCTTACACAAGCTATAAAGAAAGCTTCTCTAGAAAGATGGTGCAGCCTCCAACTGCAGCCAATGCAACCATTGCATTCGATGTGAAAGGAACAAAGGCAGCTATCAATGTCTTGACTAGCATTGACAGTAAGACAGAGTTGCCAATTACGCTTCTTACGCCAAGAGCAGGTGTATATACAGTAAGTCTGAATACTAAGAACATCAACTTACCTGTTTACTTGAAGGATGCCTTAACTGGAACATACACTGATTTATCAGCATCAGCAACCATTACAACAAGCACTAAAGAAACTAGTGGTAGATATAGCCTTGTATTTAGCAAGTCAACCGTTGACCGTGTACCGTTGACCGTGTACCCCAACCCAAGTAAAAGCAATATTGTTGTTAGCGGAAGTCATATTGCGTCTATTCAGGTGGTAGATAATCTGGGTAAAGTAGTGAAGACTGTTTCTTTAAAAGATGCCATCAATCCAACTATTGCTGTAAATAGTTTGCCAGCAGGATCTTATCATTTAAAGGTACAAACAACAGATGGTAAGGTTAGTAATGTTGGTATTGTTAAGGAATAGAGATATAATGTTTAGTTGTTAGTGATAAGACTGTATTAATCACTAACAACTAAACACTAGTAGCTAACAACTAATCGTTGTCTCCACTAAGTTTTATCTTAACTCCCAGATTGATTACTGCACCCTCTATCGGTGTGTAAATGTCTTTGAAGACAGGCTTGGCGATGGTGCCAGAGTATATGCTTCCCCAACGAGTTTGTCGTTGATCTGTCAAGTTCTCCGCATTGATAAATACATCAAAGTTCTTCCACATTTTCTGCACAAGCAGCCCAAAAGTAATATATCCTTTTCCTGTTGTGCCATTATTCATTAGTTGTTCTCCTGTATAAAAAGCCTCTACTCCTGCCCTGAAATGATCTTCTATCTCATAGGTTGCATCAAAACTTAGTCTATCTTTTGCAGTAAGTGGTTGTGTGGTAGTTTGTCCATCAAAGTGCTGCTTGGTGTCTGTATGTGTATAGCCAAAATAGAAGTTGAAATCTTCTACACTAAGTTTGATGTTTGTTTCTGAGCCTTGTGTAGTCAAATTGCCAGCAGCATTTATGAATGTATTGTTGCGCAAAATCAGTGGGTCTTGTACATAAGTATAGAATAACAACTCATTAATATTGATGATTGCATCGCCCAAATGTCCTCTATAGTTGACGTCTGCATTGCTACCGATAGATTGCTCCGCTTTGGTGTTTGCAATTACAATCGGATTAATGACTGTATATCCCTTTTCCTCACCTTGTTCATTGAAGATAGAAGGCATTTTATATCCCAATCCGCCACCAATTCTACTTGTCCAATGATTGTCTATTTTAAATAAACCATTCACTCTTGGCAATATAAAAATGCCGTTTGGTTTACTGTTAGGAGCGGGAGTATTATAGTCTGCCCGTAAACCAGTCTCCAGTGAAAACCAATTATTGGATGCCTTAAAGGTGTTTTGAGCAAAGATGCCTACGGTTGTAAGCGAATAGTTGTACTTATCTAACGGAATAGAAGTACTGAAATGGTCGGTGATAAGATTGGCCCCTGCAACCCAATCAACCTTTTTGTGGTGGGTAACATAGTTAAATTCACTGAAGGAAGTAAACTCTTTACCCGCAAATACAGCACTTGGTTCAGATAGATTACGATCAAAGTAACCAATAGTATTCTTGAAGTTTAGCTTGCTTTGCTCATTTATTTTATGGGTAAAAGATAGTTGAGTAGAAGCCCTGTACGACTCATTCCGCTCAAAGTATTGATGTGTGTTATCGCCGTTACCTTCGATGACTTTCATATCACCACCAAACCTATTTTCATACATTGTGTTCACGCCAAACCAACCTGTGTTGTTAGTATCAAGATATAAAAACACTTTTGGGTTTAGGGTAAAGCGATTTGTTTTGGGGATAGCAGAAAAGCCCTGATTAGAAGGGTCATAAGCTCCATTGTAATTATAACTTCCGAAGATGGTAGTTCCTACATGCTTCCATTTCTGCGAGTAGAAGCCGCTTGCATCTGCACCTTTTGCGTTAGTACCATTTAACAGAAAAGTTAACTCAGGGTCTTTTGAAGGAGTTTTACTGATTAGGTTCACTAGTCCAGCAATAGCGCCACCACCAAATAGAGTTGAAGCTGAACCCTTGATAAACTCTGCCTGCTTTAAATCTAATGGGGTTACCTGAAGAATACTCAAGCCGCCAGAAAAGCCTTGGTACAAAGGCATGCCATCTTTTAGTAGTTGAGTGTAGCGACTGTCCAATCCTTGAATGCGGAAGTTTGCAGAACCACTTACTGCGGATGTTTGCTGAACAGTGATGCCTGTACTTTCGCCAAGCAACATTTTGATGTCTCCTGGTCGCATAGTCCCTTTCTCATCCAGTTCTTCTAATGGCAAGGCTTCAATGCGGGTAGGAACATCTTTTATGTTCTGATTGGTTCTTGTACTCTGCACTTCCACATCAGCCAATTCACCTGTTTTAACATCTAAAAATACTTCTAAAGGTTGATTCTCCTGAGCAATGGGGAAACTAAAGGTCTTCTCCAGTTTAGAATAGCCAACAACGCTTATCTCCAGTTCATACTTTCCATTTGGGATGTTTTTAATAATCAGTAATCCTGTTGTATCTGAGGTAGCTCCTTTTTTAAGATTGGGAATAGAACCTGTTGCACTTGTAAGTGGTAGTTTGGTCTTTGCATCGTAGACGATGGCTTTAAATGTATTTTGTGAGAAGGTCGTTATGGTTAATAACATACCCACTATAAATGATACTATTTTCATTATGTAATTAATTATGTTTCAGGACTAAGCTAGATTATACAGCAGCAAAGCCGTAATAACGATTTGTAAAAATGATTGTGCTTATAAAGTAGTAAAAGTAGTTTAGGCAGTGGGAGGCCTGAGCGATTCACTCTGGTAATCGGAAGTGAATAGTAAAACACTTGCAATAGCTGGTTTGCCAACATTAATACTTGGTTTTATTTGCAGTTGATATTTGGAAACCGTATAATACAGAAAGGATATTGCCTGGTGTTGAAACTGTGTAGAACCATCCGATTTTAAAGGTGCATCATGTTTGTTATGACCAAAAATGTATTTCCCCCCCCCCATCACATAGTCCCCAACAAAGTCGATGATATCTGGCTGTTCTGCGGTCACCTTGCAATAGGAATTATACATTCCGGGCAGGTCGCCCATCAATGAGAAATCACCCAATGGCAAAACGGTGCTTCCCACCAATAAGTAGAAAGCAAGGAATAATGCTATTGTTGATTTAATCATAATTAATCTACTATTACTTCTTTCCTTTCGCCAAAACAACCCTCCAGAAAGCCTTCATCAGTATTTGCAGATCTCTGAACGGAGAAGGGTTACTTAAATACTGTAAATCAAACTTCATTCTTTCCAGCATCTGTTCAACCGAGGAAGCATAACCATATTCTACAATACCAATAGATACCAAACCGGGCTTTACTTCCAACAGGGAAAGATATTCTGGTGCAACCTTTACAATCTGATCAATGTAAAACTTTCTTTCTGGCCTGGTAGAACCCACAAAACTCATATCACCTTTTAGGATATTCCACAATTGAGGTAATTCATCAAAGCGGTGTTTGCGCATAAACTCTCCCAGCTTAGTTTGTCGTTCATCTCCTTCTACCCATAGTTTTGGTCCGTCTTTTTCTGCGTCTGGACGCATACTCACCAGTTTGTACATGGTAAAAGGAATGCCTTTATAACCAATACGTTCTTGTTTATAGAATATAGTTCCGCCTGTGGACAGTGCCATGATGATAAACAACAACAAAAAGAGTGGAGATAATAGTAAGATAGCCAAAAATGCCACCACCATATCCACGAGGCGTTTCAGCATAGATAACTATTTGTTCTGTCTATTGGTATTGTTTATTTTTTCGATGATCTGATGGGCAACTTCCATTGCAAGATATCCATCAATCTCACTGACAACCGTTGTTTTATTATTGATAATGCTATCTACAAAGGATTCCAGTTCCATCTTTATAGCATTTGCTTCGGGAATTAATGGTGTGCAAACTGATATTGTTTTAGTACCGTTAGGCGTTTCTAAGTCAAAGAAGAAGGCATCGGTATCTTTTGCTTCTTTTAGTTTAATAATCTCTGTTTTCTTCTCCAGAAAATCTATTCCTATGTAAGCGTCCTTTTGAAACAAACGAATCTTACGCATCTTTTTCATACTGATACGGCTGCTAGTGAGGTTGGCTACACACCCATTGTTAAACTCAATGCGCACATTGGCAATATCCGGGGTATCCGTCATCACAGCTACACCGCTAGCGTGCAAATTCTTAACGCCGCTCTTTACAATGCTCAACACAATATCTATGTCGTGAATCATCAAGTCTAGCACCACACTTACTTCTGTTCCTCTTGGGTTGAACTGCGCTAGCCTGTGAACTTCAATAAACATGGGTTTCATGTTCACATCTTTCAGAGACAAGAAAGCAGGATTGAAACGTTCAACATGACCAACCTGCACTTTTACATTTGCCTCACGCGCCATATTCATAATGTCCTTGGCTTCCTGCATCGTATTGGCCAAAGGTTTTTCTATAAATACATGTTTGCCCTTTCTAAGTGCACGCATACAAATGCTGTAATGATGATCGGTAGGAACAACAATATCTACTACGTCGCAGGCATCCAGCAGCTTATCTTCATCTAGAAAACGCTTGATATTATATTTTTCAGCCACCTCTTTGGCGTTCTCATTGTTTGGGTCAAAGAACCCGACAATGTTTACGCCTGCTATTTCTTTCCAATTATTCAGGTGAAACTTTCCTAGATGTCCTACTCCGAAAACGCCAACATTAAGCATACTCCTCTTATTTAAAGTTGGCAAATATAGCTATTGATTTGTGTAAGAGAGTGCTCCTTTCAACGATTAGTTTCAACCTCCTCACTTCATTTGCTTTGCCCTGTTTGTCTGATGTATCAATGCCGGCCTGATTATATTGCCAGCCTTTGTTTTATGGAAGATTAATAATGTAGAATGTAGTTTATTGTCTTCTTCAATTCTTCTAAGCTTGTCTCTTTGAAGGTATCGCTATCGTCGTTAGGAAATAATAAGCAGTGTATCAAAGTGCCAGTTTCCTCGTTTAGTACAATCTTCCAGCAATAGGTGGGCACTTGCACGCCATTTCCAATGGTATGGGTACTGTTAAAAAAGCCTCCGCAAACAATTTTCAGGTGTTGCTGCTGACTTTCATTTCTAATCTTTGTTTCCCAGGTTTTCCAGATGCCCCGGTTTAGTTTGGGTGTTTGTGGCAGGCAATTATAGTAGCTGAAAGTACTCTTTTCTTTGTTGCAGTCATAGGCAAAGTCCTCGGCATTGGCAAGATGTCCCTTGTCATAACCATGTTTCTTGTAATCGTCCCCATCCGCTGTGGCGCTGTCACTTATAAAACTAAAAGCTTGTCTGCTGCAATCACCGCCACCTTTATACAGGTGATAAACCACGTACAAAGGATTCTTTACGGTGTAACTGTAGTATGAATCGTATGCTTCTTTGTGAATGATGGTATCAACTTTCTGAGAAAAAGCGAAGTTGATACAACTCAATACCAAAATGATAACTATGCCTGCTATTCTTTTCATAATCTGAAAAATTATTAATGTCTTAATAATAGCACAGAATTGCTAGGCTTGAAACTAGCAATAAAATCCTATAAACTACCAAGTATCAGTTAACTAAAAAAGCCTATATCCTACAATAACTGATACTGTTTTGTAATCTGATGACCAATAAAAATAGTTGAGCATGTTTTTCTGAGGTTCTAGTCTTAGTTCTGCACTAAACCTATTGTTGTAGGCATATCCTGCCCCAAATAGTAAAGTGTTTGCATGCTCAATTTCAAGATTAGCTGTAGAGGTAGGCCCGTAAAGTATTCGATAATAAGAACCCAAGTTTACACCAAAAGCGTAAGAGGCATTAATGAAGATTCTTGACTTATTGGTAATGAAAAAGGAATGTCTCAAGCCAATCGGTATTTCAAGTGCTTTATAACTCACTTCATTTGTTTCTCCGTGACCGTTTTTGGCAGCGGATGTATAATACTGGTAAGTTGGTTCCAACAATATCGCCCATTTGTTTTTATTAAAAGGTAATATAAACTCTCCCTCAACACCTAGTCTGACACTAGCTTTCTTTTCAAAAGAGGTAGAAAGCTCAGGTGAGAGAATATTAGTAGTAGTTAACCCAGAAAAAGTCAACCCCGGTCTGATGCTTAGGTTCAGCCATCTTCTTTTGGTCTTAGTGCTGTCTGCAATTACCACCGAAACAGAGCTATTGGTTTCATTGTAGAGCTTGAAAACTTTTATTAAGTCCTTTGCTTTATAATATATTTTACTACAGTCTTCTAATGAGATTTTGTCGCAATGCAAACTAGCCCACAGCTGCTGTTTGTACTGTTCATTCTTTTTGATGTACTCGTTTACTTTGTAGCTGTCGTACACTTTGTAACTTTTATATACAAGTTGCTTCACAGGGGAGTCGTCTACAGTGTAGAAATACCTGAATAAATCTGCATCTTCATAATAAAACAAGGAAGCCTTACCACTAACCAATACTTTCAGGAATAAAGTATCGGTAGTGAGAACGGGTTCTTTTTCGGCAGATATTTTTTCTACTTCCTCGCGAGATCTGTCTATGGCTACTACAAATCTTTTATAGGTAGACTCCTTATTAATTCCAAATTCAGAAGCAGAGTCGATTGGGATATCGATAGCCGTTGCATCGGAAGAAAGTTTGTAGGTGAAATCTTTAGGATTGTTTTTCCAGTCTATGTTTTTAATCAGGCAATTGGTTCTGATACCTTGATTGTTTATGAAATATCCACTCTCAAATCTTATTTGTGCAAAGGATTTTAGGTTTAGAATAATCATTAGGGAGGCTAGCAGCAATAGTTTTTTCATGTTTAGTTTATTATATTTCAGTGAATATTGTTTTGACAAATAAACAGTATCTTTTTTATATGTCAAAATAAGCTTTCTGCAGTAATTCAGGGGTGTGGCGAAAAGTTTTAAGTACTTTATTACTTTGTTCAACACACTTAAAAAAGTTTTTAAGTGCTTTATCACTTTGTTCAACACACTTAAAAAAGTTTTTAAGTGCTTTATCACTTTGTTCAACACACTTAGAAAAAGTTTTAAGTGCTTTATTACTTTGTTCAATACACTTAAAAAAGTTTTTAAGTGCATTATCACTTTGTTCAACACACTTAAAAAAGTTTCTAAGTGCTTTATTACTTTGTTCAACACACTTAAAACTTTTCGCGACATACCCGAATTATTGTAGAAAAGTAGTTTTCGGTCTGATTAACTACTTATACAACTGATTCAGCAATAGCTTGTAGGTATTATATGACTGCGCGCGATAGATGATTTCGGGGCCGAAAGCATAGAGCTTACCCTTGCCAACAGCTGTTTCAAAGGCGGCAACTCCATCTTGCAAGTACTCTTGCCCCCATGCCCAACCACTGCGCAATGTCTTTTTAGAAGCATACCAAGCCAATGGTTTCACCGAGCCATCGGCATAAGCACTTGTGTTTATTTTGAAGACGGGGCTTTCGTCAAACATAACATCTGCAGTAGCATTCATACCCCAAGCAGCAGGGGCAGCAGAGTCAATACTTGCTTTAAGGATAGTACCTGGAATAAAGAATTTCTCTCCGGGCAACTTCTTTTCCTCACCTCCAACAATTTCTGTAAGTGCATTTTTAACAGGTAATCCAAGGTGGTAAGCCAGGTTTGTACTAGTGCCGATGGTTACAATATTGCCACCTTCTTCCAGGAATTTCTTGAGGGCAGGGATTGTTTTCTCCGGACTAAAACGCCCCAATGTATGCCTGAATTCTTCGGGAACACTAGCAGGCTTTGGCTGCAACTTGCCACGTCCTGCACCAATGGCAGGGATGGCGCCCGTAGGGAAAATGATAACATCATATTTACTACGCAAATCGGCACTGTCCAACTCTTTTACATAGATTCTATCAAACTGATAATGGTACTGTTCCATCATATAACGCATCCAGCCAGAAGGCATCGAACCCCCATAGATATCCCACAAGGCAATGCGCGCAGAGGATAATTTCTTTAATGCTACAGGGCGCTTGGAAATGGCGTTGATGGTGATGCCTAATGAGTCTGCATCCTTATCCAAGATAGCTTTTGCTTTTGCAGAGGCAGCCACAAAGAAAGAGCCTGGTGAAGTGCCATCAACAGCATCTGTAGTTCTGAAAACTTCAACTCCTTCCTTCAATAAATCGTTGGCAGCAGTAAAAGAATGGTTTGCGCGGGCATCCAGTAAATAGCCTTTTGCAGACTTTGCATTGCCAACATAACTACCCTTTGGTACAATCAATTCGCCATAACCAATGCGCTCTGTTGCTGCATCGAAGGCGTTGAGGATACGGTCAAATTTAACACCCATCTGATAAGCCAACGTCCATCCTGCGGCATCATACGGTTTGATGGGTGGCCCTCCCGGATACAAGAAATCATTAGGATGATCTTGTGGCTCAAACATATCTATCACATGTGGCCTGAAAGCCTGATTTGTTTTGATTACATAAGAACCTGCAGGATAGGTCTTGCCCTCCACAGAAAAAGAAGCAGTGGCTTTTGTAACGACAACACCTGTTCTGATTAAGCAATTCAGGAAACGGATGGTAGTTGGCAAGTCGGCTTGTGCGGCAGTAATTACATATCCCCTTGGGTCACGTAGAGAAGGATTCTTCATTACAGAATCATAATATTTAGTAGCAACAGTTGCAGGATTCTCATCTGCATCCGTGGAGTCGGCAACCAAAGCCCCTTTCTTGGTAGTCCTTGTTTCACCTTCGGCTAATTTACTGATAGAAGCTACTTTGCTAGGCGATAAAGACCAATAATCTTTTTCTCCCTTCTCGATGGAGTTCTTACCCATCCTATAGATATTAAACAATAGTTGATCTCTGTATCTCGAAGCATAATCCAACACGGCATAGTTGAGGGAAATAGAATACTCTATTGAGTATTTAAAGTGCCATACCCTTGGCGTCACCGGATTGATAGTGGCGCCATTCGGAATCAACCGATTTGGAACCAATGGGATGGTAGTAGGAGTGGGGTTGCCCGTAATCTCCGTCAGCAAGCCAATGATATTATGAAAATAGGTGGTTGTACGTAATCCTCCATTGAACCAGGTAGAATATACAGAACCAGAGCGCTCTGTATAGCCAGGTTTGCCTTCCGCATCTAGTCGTGTACTCATTGCAGCACCCATTGCATCAAGCCCGGTAATAACTAATGGATCGAATACATAGTTGAAAGGATCGCGATAGGGCGGGCCCGCAACCACAGCACCTGCCGGAGCGGGTTGGTGGTGGTTGTACATAATTTGAGGTATCCAGTTGATGTATAACTGACGGGCCATATTCTGCGATTCCTTTAGGTTCAGCATATAGAAATCGCGGTTGTTGTCGTGTCCTGCATACTTTTCAAACAGGCGGGGCCAGCTATTGAAAGACCTTTCTTCAGGCACAGACTTACGCATATACCAGTTGCTCATCAACTCCTGTCCGTCGGGGTTGGCATGAACCAAGAGTACAATTACATTATCTAGAATCTTATTTGTTTCAGCGTCAGTGCGACTAGAGAGTTCATAAGCCGTTTCAATCAATTGGTGCGCTCCCACAGTCTCATTGGCATGGAGGCCGCCATCAATCCAGACTACTGCTTTTCCTTCTGCTGCAAGTGAACGAGCTTGTTCGTCTGTCAAGTTTTCGGCATGTGCTAGTTTGGTAGAGATTTCTCTGTAATGCTCCAGATTCTCTAGGTTCTTTGGAGAAGAAACCACCAGCATATACTGACTGCGACCTTCTTCCGTCTTGCCTATTTCTACAAGTTTCACGCGCTTAGAAGTTGCTGCCAATTTTTTGAAGTAAGCCTCTGTCTGGGTGTAAGTAGCCAGGTGGTAATCGTCGCCAATGGCAAATCCAAAGTGCTCACTTGGCGTCGGGATAGTTTGTGCAAAAGAGATTGTAGTGATCAATAAGCATCCAATCAGTAAGAGTTGGTAACATTTCTTTTCTAGCATCGGTAATAACAATTTATCTGTATAAAGTAATTTACCAAACATAGTGCTTGTATGAATAAAATGTAACGATAGTTGAACTGTTTTTTTATTTGTTTTAGAATTTAAATCAATTGAAGCTGCAAAGGGAGATTGATATGAAATAGAAAAGGCTACCAATTCATCATTTGAGGAAGTAAGTAGCCTTAATAAGGGATATAATTAGTTCTATCTTTTACTAGAAGATTCTCTAGCCATTAGTGTAGATTTGATAACGATGTTTTCATTCGCCAATTGAATCTTTTTCTTATCCAAGTGCTTGAAGAGTGTTTCTGCGGCAGTAGCCCCCATTTCAAATGCAGGCTGACTGATGGTACTCAAAGCAGGACTGAGGAAGTCTGCCGTGTAGATATTTGAGAAACAAATTACCTTGATGTCGTCTGGTATTGAAAGTTTTAATTCTTTGCAGGCATTGTAAGTGGAGAGTGCAAACCGTTCGACCGAAGCAAAAATGCCATCTATTTTGTCTCCGCGACTAAGCATTTGTTTTATGTTGTTATAATTTTCTGTTTCGTTGTTGCTTCCTTTCAATATATTTTCTTCTTTGAATGGGATGTCATACTTATTCAAAGCCTCTAGGTAACCGTTAAATCTTTTGATACCTATAGAAAGATGATCGGAGATGGATAGATAGCCAATATTTCTGCAGCCATTTTTGATAAGGTGTTCAGTAGCTGTGAAAGCACTGGCAAAGTCGTCGGTAACTATTTTAGTCGTTTCTATCTCATGGCATACCCTGTCGAAGAAAACAATGGGCAATTCATTTTCAATGCATTCTTCTAGGTGGGTATAGTCTTTTGTGGTCAGGGAAACTGCCATCAATATTCCATCAACTCTGCCATTCTGCAAGTGTTTTATAATGCTCATTTCTCTTTCCACATCCTCGTGGGTAATGTAGATAAGTAGGTGATAGTCTTTTTCGCCAGCAATAGATTCTGCGCCGTTTATTACCTGCAGGAAGAAACTATTATTTAGTTCTGGGATGATTAACGCAATTGTTTTGCTCTTCTGCTGACGCATATAGCTAGCATAGGGATTAGGTCTGTAACCCAACTCC
>CANGFK010000024.1 GCA_947452925.1 Chitinophagaceae bacterium
AAATGGTTATATTCGCATACAATTAAACAGGTAAACAATGGCAACAGTTAAGGCAGCAATTGTACTAGATACACGAAGGGCAAAAGAGGGCAACAAGTACCCCGTTAAACTTCGTTTGACTTTTGAAAGAAAACAGAAATATTACCCTACACCCTACGACCTTACAGAAACTGAATTTGATAAAGTGATGTTTCCAAAAGATGCAAGCCGACCGAAACAAGCCGAAAAGGATTTAAGAAAGAATATTGAAGCTTTTGAAGAAAAGGCAAACGAAGTAATTAAGAACCTACCAGCGTTTACATGGCAAATATTTGAAAAGAAGTATTTTGACAATAGAGCCGCAAAAGATACCATTGAAGGGGCTTTTACTGAATATGCAACAGAACTAAGGGAAACAGGCAGAATAGGTACAGCCGTATCTTATGAGTGTGCAAGGGAAAGTTTAAAGAAGTTTGCAGAACACAAAAAGTACAGCAATTTAAAGTTTAGAGATGTTACCCCCTCTCTTTTGAAAGATTATGAAGTTTGGATGTTACAACAAGGGCGAAGCAAGGCAACCATAGGAATATATCTAAGACCTTTGAGGGCTTTGTTTAATACTGAAATTGCAAACGGCGACCTAACAAAAGATTTTTACCCTTTTGGACTTGAAAAGAATAAACGCTATGAGATACCAACAGGAAAGAATATAAAGAAAGCTTTGCAGCTAAGTGATATTAAACTGATATACAACTACAAGCCCGAAACAGAACCAGCGCAAAAGGCAAAAGATTTTTGGGTGTTTATGTATCTATGCAACGGGATAAATGTAAAAGATATGTGTTTGCTTACTTATGGCAATATTGAAGGGGATGTTATAAAATTTGTAAGGGCTAAAACCAAAAGGACAAAAAAGAACGCAAACGAAATAAGAGTAGCACTAACAGGCGAAGCAAAAGAAATTATTAAGAAGTGGGGCAACAAAAAGAAAGATGCTGAAAGCTTTGTGTTTCCGATACTTGAAAAGGGATTAACACCAACAAGGGAAAGGCAGCTAATACAGCAACTAACACAGGTTATTAATTGCCACATGAAAGGCATTGCAGAAACATTGGGGATTGATAGCAGCCTAACTACTTATGTTGCCCGTCACAGCTTCGCCACCGTGTTACTTCGCCACACAAAAAACCCTTTGTTAGTGGGTAATGCTTTAGGACATAGCGACATAAAAACAACCCAAAGCTATTTTGCAGGGTTTGAAGACGAAACCTTAAAGGATGCAATGGCAGCACTTACAGCATTTTAAAATAAATAATTAACTACTAACATGGATTACAATTATTGGATTGAGTATTTTATAAATATGGATAGTGAGCAAATTCCATTAATTAAACCAATTGTTTTTATAGGTTCTATCCCTAAGAGTGCAATACAGTTTAATGAACCACTGTTCATACAGCAAATATTTGAATTAAAACAAAGGATTGGTTTGTTGCCAAATAGCTCACAATTGAAATACTTAAAAAATTTAAGTATAAATAATGAATTGCCTTTTATTAGTAATGATGTACGCCATAAAAAAATTGCTCAATCCTTTTACCAGCCGACAGAAACTTATTTAGGATTTATTGAAGCATACAAAAACTATTTAATACAGGATATGGATAAAGACTTTTACAGGGATATATCCCTAAATATTTACAGTAAGCAATACGCAAAAGATAGTTATACATTAGATGAATTTATTGAAGCAAAACACGATTTGGCTAAGGATAAGGGCAACCGATTTTATATTTTACTTTCAAAAGGAATGATAAGAGAGGGGGCGAATGATTACCAAATGAAGCTATTTAAAGAAGTACAGGAATATTGTAAACTAAAGATTGAAGGCAAAGAGTTTATTTTCTTTCCTGAAAACATTGATTTATTACCCGAATACTACAAGCGCAAAGAAGCCGTTTTTATAGCCAAACAAAGGGAAAGTAAAAGCAGCCTTTTTGATGAAATAAAATGCAAGGAAGATTTTAAACTGAAAGAAATTGAATTTGTAAAAAGTAGGATAAAAGACCGTGAACAGTTTTGCAGAAAAGAAGAAAATGGAAACATTACAGGGCTTGCAACTTTAAGGGATGAAGTTTTTTTATATCATGAATATTTAAGCTGGATTAATAAGCAGCCCACAAACTTTGCAGGGATCGAAAACATACCTTTTGAAACTATGAAGCGAATTGAACAAAAACAAAACTATCAAAAGGCTTTGCAGGATTTAGAAAACAAGTTTCAAATTGATTATGTATTAACAAAAACAGATTTAGAAAACTACCCGTTTGCAAAAGTTGGCGACATAGTTAGGCGAAACCCTGAAAGACCAAACGACCCTAAAGCAGCCTTTGAACTGTTTAAAAATTATCATGCTGCTATTCAATTTGAAGTCTATAAATACCTTTTTGAAATAAAGGGTAATGTATGGAATGAAGCTTGTATAAGTGCTGAAATTGAAAACATAGAGTTATTTATAAATGAAGCCAAAAAGATAGATAAAGACTACTGTTTGAGAGATAACAACAACACTATCCAAAACCCTACCAGTCACCCACACGAATATAAAAGAATAGATTTAGGCTTTTATAAAGATAATTTAATAAGCTTCGACCTTAGTAGTTTAACTGCTAAAATTTACGGCAAATGCTTTTTATTTTATGAATACCTAAAAGAACGTTTGAGCGAATTACAGCCAACAGCACCGACCACAAACGACCAGCAACAAGCAAATAAAGTAAGTACCCCCAATAATTTAGAACAAATGGAAAACATAAACCATTTCAATAAATTTATGCCTATTGAACTTGCTGAAAATCACTTTAAAGTTTTTACAGATGCCAAACACAAAAAAGGGAACACCCCGTTTTTATCAAAAGAAGCATTTGAACAGTTTATTAAAAAAGCGTTTCATGGCAAAAGTGAAATAGAAAAGCAAAAACTGAATGTAGGTACAAGGGAAAAGTGGTTTATAGTAAAAAGGTTCTATGAGTTTTATAAAATAGGAATAGGTGAAAACGAAGGTTTACAATATGAAACTACAACCCAATGCAGGGAAAAATACATAAGACTACTTACTGATAATTTCACAAATTGGAGTTATAACGAAATAGAAAATAACTTCAATAAAGAAGTAAAAAGGGCGTGGTAATTACTATCTATTCTACTGCACTTACTTTTGTTTTTACTGTACTTACTAACGGTAAAATAAAGGCTAAAATTCAAAATAATGTTGCATAACGCTTGACAAAACAAGTGTATTACAACAGATGGAAACAGTATTTTTATCATTATCTAAAAACGATTTTCAGGACTTATTAGCTGAAACCGTTAATGCTTGTTTGAAGTATAACAACAAGCCAAATACCCCGACAGAACCAACAGACCGTTGGTTTAATGTAGATGAATTATGTAGTTATCTACCCGACCGACCAGCAAAGCAAACTATTTACGGCAAAGTTTCTAGTAATGAGATACCACATTATAAAGACAGTAAGAAACTACGGTTTTTGAAGTCTGAAATAGACCAATGGTTAAAGCAAGGCAGAAAGAAAACAAGCCTTGAACTGCAAACCGATATTGAAACGGCAACAGATACTTTTTTGAGTAAGCGCAAACAATCTTTAAAAAACTAAAACCCCCGAAATTATGAACAGACATAATAACAGGGGTAATAGTAGTAACAGCCCCAAAGATAACACACGTTACAACCAACTACAAACCATATTTGAGTATCTACAAAAGAACGTTGCAACAGCTTCAATGATAGCCGATGCAACAGGTATCAGTCAAAAGAATATTTGTCGCTATAAAAGGGATTTAGAAAAGGCAGGGCGTTTGTGGGAAACAGAAAAAAAGGCTTGCAAAAAAACGGGCTTTAAAGCTTATTATTTAACAACAGACCCCCTAAACCTTTATTAAGATGAACATATTATTTGATGACACCATATTTACACCGTCCGAAATACAACAGGAAGCCGACCAGCTAATAAAGAAAGGTGCTGAAAGTAGCCCTTCGGAAAATCTTGAAATAATCCTAAAGACCAGGGATAGATTAAAGGCATTAAAAGCGACTGAAATAAAGTTTTCCGAGCCTATAATGAAACAAGGTGAAAACGCTGTAATCTTTCCACATACTATAAATGTGATACAAGGACAGGCAGGGGTACATAAAAGCCGTTTAGCTGAAAACATTTGTGCAGCCTTTCTAAAAAGTCAAAGTTGCAATAATGAGTTGTTAGGATTTAAACGGCAAAACTATAATGCAACAACCACCGTCCTTTATGTAGATACTGAAAGAAACCTTACAGAGCAATTGCCTTTTGCGTTGCAATCTATTCAAGTAAAAGCAGGGTACAGCATAGCCGAACACCCCGAAAACTTCGACTATTGCAGCTTGCTTCAAATTGATAGAAAAGAAAGGTTTACAACCCTAAAGGAATATTTAACCCACAAAAAGCAAAGCACAAACAACCCCTTGTTTATTGTTCTCGATGTTTCGACCGACTGTATAGAAGACTTTAATAAGACCGATAAAAGTATGGAACTTATAGACCTTATGAATATTGCAGTAAACGAACACGATGTAACGTTTTTATGCTTAATACATGAAAACCCTAAAAGCGACAAAGCAAGGGGGCATTTTGGTACTGAATTAATGAATAAAGCAAGTACAGTTATGCAGGTGGGATTTGAAAAGGATGCAAACCAAAACGACACAGAAATAATAAGGGTAAAATATCTAAAATGTAGAAGTACAGCAAGGCATACACCTTTTTATGTGAAGTTTTGTAAAGATGCTAAAGGGTTGATTTTAGCGGATGCAAGCGAAGTTTCAGGGGTAATAAACAACAGGAAACACAAAGCCAGCAATGATGACATTAAGGAGTTTATAGAGATGTATTTGAATGATGGAACGGAACTAACAAGGACTGATTTATTAGACAAGTTATGTAAAGACTTTAAAGCAAGTGTTAGAACTATTGAAACCCGTATTACTGAAATATTAAAGAACGATGAACAATTTTATAACAAAGACGGCGAACCGTGTAGGCTATCGAAGGAGACGAGAGATAAGACAGTTTTTTACAAGTTTATTACTACTGAAATCTTTTAATAACAAGGGTTTGCAAGTTTGCAAAACACGTTTGCAAAAGTTGTTTACAAACATCTTTTCACGTTTGCAAGTTTGCAAACCCCTATACAAGCCTTTGCAAATTGCAAACATCATTTACTATGGATAACAGCAACGATAATTTAGACAAATTAAAATTAGATACCAACAGGAAACGGGTAAAATTTTGCCCGTGTGGCGAAGCTAACAGAACCCACTTTGTACCTTATGTGGGCTTTGATGACAAAGGATATTGCCACAAATGTGAAAAGACTTTTTTACCTGAATTGCCACCCATTGAAAACATTTATTACTATGTATCATTTAAGAACATCAAAGACTACAACGCAAAGACTTTTAAAGTTGAACACGAAAACAGAATATACTATTTGCCTAAAAGTCAAGTTTTGGGAATTACTGAAAACGGTTGCTTTGTTAGTGAGTATATTTTGAAGCACGATAACAACCCGTTTAAATATGATAAAAACAACTTTAAAACCAATACTGAACACATTGCAGCCAAACCAATACAACGGCGTGAAATAGCCTCTAAAATCATTGAAAAGCCTATTTCATTAATGGATAGTGAAATACTTAAAAAGAGCCTGAAAGGATATGAAGCAAACCACTTTGTAACTTATCTTATTAGCTTGTTTGGCGAAGGGATTACAGGCGAATTGATAGGCAAGTATTTTATAGGTACTTCAAACCATTGGCAGGGGGCAACAGTCTTTTGGCAGATAGACAGCAAAGGCAAAATAAGAGGGGGCAAAATAATGTTATACGACCCCAAAACAGGCAAAAGAGTAAAAGAGCCTTTCAACTGTATAACGTGGGTACATACAGCCCTAAAACTGAATGATTACAACCTGAAGCAATGTTTATTTGGCGAACATCTTTTGAAGGATAAAACCAAACCCGTTGCAATAGTAGAAAGCGAAAAGACTGCAATAATTGCAAGTGTTTATTTGCCGCAATTTATTTGGGTAGCCGTTGGTAGTATTTCTAATTTGAAGCCTGAAAGATGCAATGTTTTGAAGGGGCGAAATGTTGTTTTGTTTCCCGACCTGAAAGCCTTTGACAAATGGAGTGAAAAGGCAAAGGAACTTTCACACATTACCAGCTTTACAGTTTCCGACTTCTTAGAACGCAAAGCCCCCGAACCTGATAAACTGAAAGGGTACGATTTAGCCGACTATCTTATAAAGTTTGATTACAGGCAGTTTACAGGCATAGAACAAACAGCCGAAATAATTGCAGAGCAACAGGATAAGGCAGAACCACAAACGAACCCTTTAGAGTATTACCAGCAAATGGCAAAGGATGCTTTTAATAAGTCTTATTACTCTATTCAAAAAGATGCAACCTTTCACAATTACCTATTGTGTTGGTTTAACGATATGAGAACAATACTACACGAACACGGAATAACAGAACAACAATTTTTTAATCAAATCATTGCAAACAACAATTAAAAACAATCTTATGGCATTTAAGCAGGGCGAAAGCGGCAACAAGACAGGGCGACCAAAAGGAATGCCCAACAAGGTAACAGGTAATTTAAGGGAATGGATTAACGACTTTATTAACGGCAACAGGGAACAAGTAGAAGTAGACTTTAAAGCCTTAGAGCCAAAGGATAGGATAGTGATGTTTGAAAAGTTACTCAAATACACTTTGCCGACTTTACAGGCAACCAGCTTAACAGCCGACTTTGAAAAGATGACAGACGAACAATTAGACGAAATTATTAACCGACTAAAAAATAGTAGTAATGAACAGACAGGATAAAATAAACCTTTTAAAAGAGATAGCAAGCGGCAAAATATTGATTGAAGATTTAACCCCTACAAAAGCAAACAATGTTTGGTTTGTAGATGCAGGGATTTTAACCAATGCAAAGACGGGCGAAGTATTAACTAATGCTGAATTTGAAACCCGTTATAAAAATAGCTTAACAGTAAAATTTGAATAATGACAAGAAAACAAAAAGTTGATTTATTAAAAGGCATTGCAAAGGGTAGCCGTTCTATTAGTGAAATAGAACCCCAAACCTTTGAAGTTTGGTTTGTGGGTGAAAATAGTTGCACCAATGCGAAGACAAATGAAACAATAACACGGGCTGAATATGACAAAAGGGAAAGTAACAGTAAAGAGAAAGCAATTAACGTAACCCTAAATATTGAGTGATGGAAAGAAAGCAAAAGATTGAACTACTTAAAAAAGTGGCAAAGGGTAAACCAATAAAAGATGTTTTGCCCCCACAAAGTTGGAGTTGTTACCCCCACAAAGCCCCTGAAAGCCCAACCCACATTTGGAATAGGTTAAAAGTACCTTTAGGGATGTGTGTAGATAGTACAAGCGGCGAAACCATTACAAGTGCTGAATATGACAAAAGGGAAAAGGCAGGACTTTTAAAGGGCGACTTTTGGGATTTTAGAAATGGTACTTGTTTTGGACATTTTTAAATAATGGTTGAAATATGTATTAATATTGTATAATTATTTAACTAATAAAAACAGAAAAATGGAAAATGAAACCGTTGTTGAAAGAGTAATAAGAGAGCAAAAAGAAAAAAAAGCTAAAAACAGAAAAATCGGTTTAATAGTGTTAGGAGTATTATTGGTAATAGGGTTTATTGGTAGCCGTTTTGATAAAGGGGGTAAAAAAATAAATGAAGATAAAGCAGTAGATACAACAGTTTCAGCCCCCTTTCGTTTTAACAAGGATAGCGTTTTTGCCTTAATGAAAAAAGACAACCTATTTACTCTTAGCAAGTTAGAATTAGGAAAAGACAGCATTTTGCATATTTGGTTAAAAGATTATGATGCTGGAGAAAATGCTCCGTTTTATTACGATACAGCTTATCATTTAACAGACGGCGGACTTATAAAAGAAATTGAATTATACAAGGGCAAAAAGAAAATAAGTAGTTACGGATTGATTACTGAAGCAAATAATAAAGAGTTTAGGGAACACATTACAGAAAGTGGACATTGTTACGAAGTTGATGAAGCCATTAAAGCAAAGCTAAACGACCCTGATAGCTATGAGTTTATAAAAGGCAAATACTATACTGAACTTGATGGGATGTATGAAGTAGATTGTGAATTTAGGGCAAAAAACGCTTTTAACGCAACAATTACAAACATTGCAAAAGCAGAAGTTTTTAAGGATGGAACAGTACTTTCTGTAAAGATTGGCGAATAGCTTTATTAAAAGTGATAAAGGGCAAAGGCAATAATCAACTATTGTTTTTACCCTTTTTATTTTTAGGTCTTTTGTATGCTAAGTTAGTGTTTGTATGCAAATTGTATGCAAATGGCTAAAATGAAAAAGGGCTTCAATCGCTTGAAACCCTTTGCTGTATTAGCTCCCGAATCTGGACTTGAACCAGAGACCCTCTGATTAACAGTCAGATGCTCTAACCAACTGAGCTATTCGGGAGTGTTTCCCTTGTTTGGGGTTGCAAAAATAGGGTTTGAAAATTAATGACAAAAATTATTTTTCAATTATCCAAAAAAACCTGCTTTTTCCATTCCCACATATACACCATCCGCACGTTCTTCTACCGGATAAGTCTTCAGATAATATCCTTCACCCGATACATTTCTTCCATTTTGCATATTGAAAGCATACCTGTGCAAGGGACAAACTACATTACCTAGGGCATTTATATATCCCTCTACCATCACACCACTTGCATGCGGACATTTGTAGGCAAAACCAAACAATGCATTGTTATGACGAGCTATCGTAATCTTCTTTCCATCAATCTCTACCACACACATACTATTAGGCTCAAACTGAAGCATATTGAGGTGCTCTACAACCTTATACCACTTTATTTCCTTTGCCATTAATAGTACAGCTCTTTGTAGGGATAACGAACACTGTAAATCTCTCTAACTTTATTTATAATCACTTCTCGTAGCTGATCTACATTATTTCGCTCGGTAGCAGATACAAAAACACAATTGCCATTGGTTTCCCGCTCCCATCGTTCTTTTAGCTCTCTCAGCAGGTCTTGTTTTACTGAGTAACTCAGCCATTCATCAAAATATTTCTTTTCGTACAAATCCATCTTATTGAAGATAGTAATGATGGGCTTCTCGAAGGCTTTAAGTTCTTGCAATGTTTTATTAACCACACCAATTTGTTCTTCATATTGAATATGACTGGTATCAACCACGTGCAGAAGCACATCCGCTTCTCTTACTTCATCTAGTGTACTCTTGAAACTCTCTACTAGGTGATGCGGAAGTTTACGAATGAATCCAACAGTATCGCTAAGTAAAAAAGGGGTATTCTCAAACACTACCTTCCTAGTAGTTGTATCTAGGGTAGCAAATAGTTTATTCTCTGCAAAGACATCGCTTTTGCTCAACAAGGTCATTAAAGTACTCTTGCCAACATTTGTATAACCCACCAATGCTACACGGATAAATTCGCCTCTTTCCTTCCGCTGTGTAAACGCTTGTTTATCAATTTCTCCTAATCGTTTTCTCAAAAGAGAAATCTTATCTTTTACAATACGTCTGTCTGTTTCAATTTCTGTTTCACCGGGTCCTCTGGAGCCTATTCCCCCTCCTTGTCTTTCCAAGTGCTTCCACATACCCTTCAACCGGGGAAGAATGTATTGATACTGTGCCAGCTCTACCTGAACCTTTGCTTGTGCAGTTCTAGCCCTACTTGCAAAAATGTCCAATATCAAGTCGCTTCTGTCAACAGTTCTTGTTTTTAGTTCCGTTTCTATATTGATTATCTGAGAGCCTGTTAGTTCATCATCAAAAATGACAATTCCTATATTCTTACTCTGAACGTAGTTTTTAATCTCTTCCAGCTTACCTTTTCCTACAAAGGTTTTACTATCAGGTCGCTCCATTTTTTGGGTAAAACGCTTTACGGTAATGGCTCCTGCGGTTAAAGCCAAGAATGCGAGTTCATCCAGATATTCTTCTACTTGTTCGGGAGTTTGGTCTTTTTGAACAAGTCCTACCAGTACCGCCCTTTCATCTTCCTGAATTTTTTGTTTCTCTATCAAAATATATTATTTGAATAAATGTACAAGATTATTTTTCATAAACTAAAAAACCCTGAAAGCGTTTGCTGTCAGGGCTTAGTAATTTGTTGTATTATATAATTCTGAAATTATAAACCACCGATTGAAATACCTATTGAGTATGCATTTATTGTTGGACCTGCACCCGACTTTATTACGCCCAATATATTGTAGTCGCCGTGCAATGAAATAAAGCCATAACCAACTCTTCCACTGACTGCAAGTCTGGTACCATTCAAAAAGCGTTTGTTACTCACCTTCTCAATGTATGTAGGACCGTAAACGCTGTTTCCAGATGCATCTAACAAGTCTTTTCCTTTAGTGTAACCCTTTAGTAGGAGACCTGCTTTCACGCCTATTGCAGCTTTCCAACCAGTTGTTTTATTCTCAGGGTTCTCGTAATAACGAATTTCTGCAGGTATTTCTGCAAAGATTGTAGTTAGCTTAAATTTATTGAAATGAGTTCCATTTGATACATCAGAGAAAGGCAATGTGTTTCCGGTTGCTTCGAGGTGAACAGTTTCTTTATCAAAGAAAATATTATCCGTTCCTAAACCTAGCCCATAAGCCACACTGTAATGCGGATCTGTCTTCATAGGCTTGTCTATCATAAAATAGAAATTAAAGTGCCTTCCAAAACCCTTTGTGCGAATACTATCAGGTGCACCCGACCAACCTTCATACCCATATTGTATTACAAAATGATCTGCTGGTCTTTTACTTAAGTCTACCTTACTCCAATCTTTTTTCTGTGGAACAGGTTTAGTAGTTGTTTTGGTAGAGTCTTTTGACGCCTTTGTTTGTTGTGCAAATATTGCTGCCGTTGAAGCAGAGAGAACAATAACCAGTAATATTATTTTTTTCATTCGTTTTTGTTAGACGTACAGCTTATATCTTTTCGAGTGCGACAAAAATAAAAGAATTAAGCTCATACAAAGGGTTAAAATTAATCGAATTGAAATCAGCACCCTATTTACTTGTCTAAACAACAGAAGGTAGTCATTATAGACTACCTTCTTTATCCAATTCACTCACAAAACCTTTATTAACAACTAGTTTATTTTTACTAGTACATCTTCAAAAAATTGGGTTTTAATAACTACTTCTTTAGTTTGCACTACACTCTCATTATCCATTACTATCGAGAAACTCAACTTCTTAATGTCATCAACCTTAGCAAGTTGTACCTTTTTATGAAATTGTTTGCTGTTGTACTCCTTTTCAAAAAGAACATCTCCATCTTCATCTTTCACTAGAAAGTAAAACTTGGTTCCTTTCAAATTGTTGTAACGCACGTCAAACTCCAGGTTACTATTGTTGTTGCCCAGGTATTTTACTTCCAACTTATTTTTGATGGAGTCGATGGTACTTTCTCCATCAGCATACTTTACTAGGTTTGCAGCAGATGCTTGCATGGAAAAGAATATTGCTGCTGCCAATATGTTACCTAAAAAAAACCTTTTTGCAATTGTGTTTAAATTCATCTTCGTCATAACTGTCTATTTTAAAAATTAAAAAATTAGCCACACGACAAGTGTACAGTTGTTAGAGACGTTACCCTTTTTCAATTGGGCGAAGCAGGCGTTTTTCATTTGTGGTTGAGCAACCGATTTTGAGAGATTGTTTGGTTTTTTAACCCTGCAGAGTTACCATTAATACCCTAAGGAGATAAAAGGTAACCCTTTAAGCTCAAAAATTTATGATGAATAGCTAATCTGCAGTCTGAATGGATGGAAACTTTGGAATAAATAAAATCAAATAAATTGTAGACTTATACTGTTTTACAGCTGTCACTTATTACTTTTAACCCTTTAATTTAGCAAGATGCAAACTAGTCATTGGGCAGTATTTCTATCAAACAATGCAAACAAGCATTCTTTTGTACAACAGTTGATTAATGGAAAAGCTAGCGGCAATTTTGAGTTATTTAACACTCAGAACGGAGTGTTATTTTCGTCTATTTCGTTGAATGAATTTATAGAAGATGAAGAAAAGCACGAAGGATGGACTGTTTCCAAACAATTTAACAGAGGAATCAGAAATCTGTCTAGTGGAGAACAGAAGAAGGTATTGTTAGGCTATCTACTATCTCAGAACCCCGATTTTATAATTCTGGACAACCCTTTCGACAATCTGGATATCACCTCTCAAGCTTCATTACTAGATACTATCACATCATTGTCTGAAAATATTTCAGTAATTCAACTTATCAACCGGAATAGAGATTTTTTGCCTTTCATAAAGCATGCAGTGAGTCTGGAGGATAATAAGATTATCGAGATTGAAGATTTGAACCATTATCTATCTCAATCAAAAATAAACAAAACCAGCAAGGGAGCAGTTCCAGTTCCACCTCCTATTAAAGAATATATGCTGGAAAGCAATGAACTAGTCAATTTTCGCGATGTAACGGTGAGTTATGAGGATAGGGTAATAGTAAAAGACATTAACTGGACTATAAACAGGGGTGATTTCTGGCAATTGGTTGGCCCCAATGGTAGCGGTAAAACAACGCTGCTCACCATGATAAATGGCGATAATCCCAAAGCATATAATCAGAACCTTACTTTATTTGGCAAAAGAAAAGGAACGGGAGAAACTGTTTGGGAAATAAAACAAAAGGTTGGGTATCTCACGCCATCAATGACCGACCTCTTTAGCACACGTCATACGGTAGAAGAAATGATTATATCTGGCTTTCTGGACTCAATTGGGCTATATAAGAAACCATCTGATATGCAAATAAGACTTGCTGATGAATGGTTGGAATTAATAGAAATGAGCCACTTGAAAAAGGCTGTCTTTTGTTCTTTATCTCTAGGGCAACAACGACTGACATTGGTAGCAAGAGCGATGGTAAAGCATCCGCCATTATTGATATTGGATGAAGCTATGTCTGGGCTAGACGACCATAATGCTGCAATTGTAAGTTCCCTGATAAATAAAATAGCCGCCGAAAGCACGACTACCATTCTATTTGTGTCCCACCGAATAGAAGAGGGGCTTTCGCCCAATAAAATATTTGAATTGACACCAACTGAAAGCGGTTCTATTGGAAAGGTATTGTCTCCCTTTAGGGGATAGGGGCAAATAAAAATCCCCGAATAGTTGCCTGTTCGGGGATTTTTTTATGTAGAAGAGTATAATTACTTGATTTCTACTTCAGCACCAGCTTCTTTCAATTTAGCTGCGATATCATCAGCTTCTGCTTTTGATGCACCTTCTTTAACTGCTTTTGGAGCACCGTCAACTAAATCTTTAGCTTCTTTCAAACCTAAACCAGTCAAATCCTTAACGATTTTAACGATTTGTAGTTTGTTAGCACCTGCATTAGTCAAAACAACATCAAATGCTGTTTTTTCTTCAGCAGCTGGAGCAGCGGCACCAGCTGCAGGACCAGCAGCAACTGCAACTGCAGCAGCAGCAGGCTCAATGCCATACTCATCTTTCAAAATTTTTGCTAACTCGTTAACTTCTTTAACTGTTAGGCTTACAAGTTGTTCTGCGAACGCTTTTAAGTCTGCCATAATTGTAAATTTTTTCCGTCTTCATCGTTACTAATAAGTACTCCGACGGATGTGTTTAAAAAAATTTGCCTTTAATTGTTACTCCCTCAGGCCTGGGATTTATTTTTATTGTCTGTTACGAATAACCTACAACTTAAAACTTATTACTTGCTTATGCAGCTCTTTCTTCCAAAGCTTTTATCAAACCAGCTAGTTTGTTGCCAGCATTCAAGCCGCTGATAACATTCTTGGCAGGCGATTGCAACAAGCCAATGATTTCTCCCAATAGCTCTTGCTTGCCTTTCAATGTCTTCAAAGCTTCTAGTTGATTGTCACCAACAAATACAGCTCCATCTACATAAGCAGCTTTCAAAACTGGCTTTTCAGTCTTTCCTTCTGTACGGAAAGAAGAGATAATCAATGCAGGTTCTTTAGCGTTTTCAGAAAACATCAAAGCCGTTACATTATTCAAACTCTCATAAACACCTGCATACTTTTCAGCATCCAAGCTTTCTAAGGCTTTCTTGATTAAAGTGTTTTTTGCAACCTTTAATTCAACTTTCTTATCGAAACAAATTCTACGAAGTTTACCTATTTGTGCAACAGTTAATGCTTCTGTATTTGTAACATAAAATGTATTGTATTGAGTGAACTTGTCTTTAAGAACCTCAATCACTTCATTTTTTTCGTTCTTTGTCATAACTAAATTTTATTTAAAACCCGGGTCATTTTCCTTTCGGAATCACCAGGATTAGTTTGATGATAATGATTTAACATCCAATGTAATACCAGGACTCATAGAAGATGCAATGCTTGCAGCTTTCAAATAAGTTCCTTTTGAAGTGGATGGTTTCAACTTGATGATAGCACTGATAAACTCTGCACTATTTTCAGCCAACTTCTGCGGAGCAAAAGATATACGACCAATAGATGCGTGTACAATACCAGCCTTATCTACCTTAAATGCAATTTTACCACCCTTCACTTCATTTACAGCACCAGCAACATCGTTTGTTACGGTACCAGTTTTAGGGTTTGGCATCAAGTTACGAGGACCTAATATTTTACCTAGTTTACCAATTTTAGGCATCACAGATGGAGTAGCAATGATAACATCTACATCTGTCCAACCGCCTTCAATTTTAGTGATGAACTCGTCCAAGCCAACAAAATCAGCACCTGCTTCTGTTGCAGCAGCTTCTTTGTCTGGTGTACATAGTACCAATACTTTCTTAGTTTTACCCGTACCGTGAGGAAGAGAAACAGTACCACGAACTTGTTGGTCTGCTTTCTTAGGGTCAACACCTAAACGAAGGTGAATATCTACTGAACTGTCAAATTTTGTACAGTTAATTTCTTTTACCAATGTTGTTGCTTCCTTAAGGGAATAAAGTTTTGCTTTATCCACCTTTGTATTTGCAACCTTTCTTTTTTTAGTCAATGACATAATTTGAATGATTTAAAGGTGAATAATTAATTTTTTTCCCAAGGGGCTGTTCCATCAATAGTGATACCCATGCTACGTGCAGTACCAGCAACCATTTTCATAGCGCTTTCGATGGTAAAGCAGTTCAAATCAGGCATCTTGTCTTTTGCAATTTCTTCTACTTGAGACCAAGTTACTTTACCAACCTTTACGCGGTTTGGCTCTTTACTACCTTCCTTAATTTTTGCTGCATCTAACAGTTGAAGAGAAGCGGGAGCAGTTTTGATAACGAAGTCGAAAGACTTGTCGGTATAAACTGTAATTAAAACTGGAACAACTTTTCCTAGTTTATCTTGAGTTCTAGCATTGAATTGCTTACAAAACTCCATAATGTTAACGCCTTTAGAACCAAGGGCAGGTCCAATTGGCGGGGCAGGATTGGCCTGACCACCTTTTGCTTGCAACTTTACGTACGTTGCGATTTCTTTTGCCATTTTTTTGACGATTTAATTGGTGATAGCGTCTCAATTTTCACCGAGACTCCCAAGATCAATCATTCTTGCTTTTGTAGAAAGAACTTTTTGGGAGCGCAAATGTAGGGTAATAATTTGAATTGGGGATAATTGGTTAAAATATTTTTGAGTATGCACACATAGAGGCAAGGGTTTAAATTTAGGTGTTAGTGGTTTGTGAGGATGCCAACAAACAAAGTGGCTGCTTTGAAGTGTTATCTTCAGAGCAGCCACTTTTGTTATTTAGTTTATTTTACTTTAGAATTTATCATCTGCAGTTGGCCCATACATAGACGGAACTTTATTGCCTGTGGCACGTAGGTAAACAACCAGTTCGCCACGGTGATGATACAGATGGTTAAATAAAAATGAACGCACCACCTGAATTCTAGGCATTGGAGGAAACAGTGCAGGCTTGTCTCCAACAACCATTTTCCATTCGCCAAACATACTTTCGTCGGTGGCTCTTTCTAGGCTATCTTTTGCTTTAAGTACGTTTTCTTCAAACTTAGCAACAATGTTTGATGCCTTAGATATATCGCCTTTGTCATATTTGTAGGCAGCCATATCCATCACATCTTGGTGCAAAGTTGGTTCGTACCAATTAAAAACTTCTGCAATGTGCGACGCCAGTTGTCCTGTTGTCCAGTTTTTTTCAGCAGGTTTCCAACTTAGTGCACTGTCAGGAATTGCATTCAATAATTTACGGGTGTTTTCTACTTCAAAGCTAAATTCACCCAAGAGAGATTGTATAATCATGATGTTATTTTTTAGATGGTAAAACTAATGGAAGTTGTAACGATTTCTTTTTGTCTTGTCATTATTTTGTCAACTATTTTTATCCACACTATGTCATCTCCTGAAATAGCTTGTCAGTAAAAGGACAAAAAAGGGAGAAGATGGAATCAGAAAAAATTGGTAATGTGTACACAGTTAATGTGTCTGAAAGTTTTGAATCTGATGG
>CANGFK010000025.1 GCA_947452925.1 Chitinophagaceae bacterium
ACCACTAATCACTAACAACTAACCACTACTTAAAGTAATTGCACCCTGTAAGTTGCTGCATCGCCCGACAAACTTACCACATTCAAAAAACGATGCAAGGCATAATTGGTGATGCCAAAAGCACTCATGGTTATCTTTTGCTTGATGTTGGCAGTCACAACAATCTCTATGCTGTCTGCCCCATCAACTGTGGAGGAAAGGGTGAGTTTGAAAGTGCCAGAACCCACAATCTTCACGGCAATTTCATCGGCTGCCAAAAAGGTATGTGCCAGAATATCTGTTTGCAGACCAGCAAATACCGACCCTGTAAAGATGGTTTGTGGGTTTTCACGAAGCGTTATCAGGTCAAACACAAGCGGACACATGGTTTCGATGGTGTCACAAAAGTTATCCATCATATAACCAAGGTTTCGGTATTGCAT
Source organism: Chitinophagaceae bacterium (assembly GCA_947452925.1). Classification (GTDB taxonomy): domain Bacteria; phylum Bacteroidota; class Bacteroidia; order Chitinophagales; family Chitinophagaceae; genus Parasediminibacterium. The sequence continues at coordinate 423 of CANGFK010000025.1, forward strand.
TTTCATTGCCGCCACACGCGCCGTCTCCAAAGTATCGCTATTGTCCGACGTGGTAGTGATGGCGCTACTCTGGGCTTCTCGCAACAACAGTAGCGATGCGTGGTTGCTGTCTGCCGCTGTTTTTACGGTTGCCAAAGCTGCTTCACTACCAATGTTTAGCCCTAATACGCCAAAGGCATCAATCTTTGTGTCGATGGTGCCTGTGTTAAAAGGCGACAATCCAGATGGAAGAATTGCTTTAAAGCGAGGAGAGTTTCTTTGGTGAAGCCCCAACATAAATGGCATCCAATCATTAACCAATAAGGCTTTAGAAATTTTATATGCTTGTGTCACCGATAACCTGTCTCCCTGTTGCAAACTGCCCGAGCTGGTATGTTGGTTGTAGGCAGCCACCAAAGCAAGGTGTAATGGATGATAACGGGTGTAGAGCGGCAATAATAATGGATACGTTACACTAAGGGTTCGTAGTGCATTATCGTGAAAAATGCTTAGGATGACTGCTCGTCTTAAGCTCCCATATGTGTTTAATAGAAACTGGTTATCGATGTACTTCCAATTGTAAATCATTTTTGTAATTTTAAAGATTAACTAAATTATTTTTGAATTAAAGAAAAGTGTTTGCAGCATTACCGATGGTCTTAACACAGCAAATCATTGTGTTTGCCCTGTGTCCAATCTCGCCTACTCAGCAAATCATTGTGTTTGCCTTGTGTCTAATCTCGTCTACTCAGCAAATCATTGTGTTTGCCTTGTGTCTGATCTCGTCCACTCAACAAATCACTGTGTTTGCCCTGTGTCTGATCTCGTCTACTTAGCAAATCATTGTGTTTGCCTTGTGTCTGATCTCGTCTACACAGCAAATCTTTTTTTGCTTCGCTAATGCAAGCCAAAGCCAATGTGAAAAATGCCCGAATGCCTGTGAACTGTTTAAATCTGATTGAAAGGGAGAAAGATGCCCTGTGCGTGTTGTTTGGTAGAAGTAAGATTCCTTGTCTTAAAATGAAAGGAGGTTAACCGAAATGAGTATAATATGGAATTTCTATCGTTTGGAGCGAGACTTTACTTTACTGCTCTGTACAGCAATAGTAGACCTTTAAATTGGATAAATAGAAATTGATTTTATTTAGATGAAGAATAGCTGATTTATGGAAGAAAACCTTCCACACGTATGCCGTCTTTTCGACGATAGGAGAAATCTAATTGTGTTTTTTTAGAAGGAAAATTTATTGGTTGATGGATTATTTCATTTGATTAGATTTCTCCTATCGTCGAAAAGACGCGTAGATGTTACTAGAAGCTTTAGCATGTAAAATATAAAATTTAAATAAATAATGTGTCTTCGCTTACATTTGTTTCAAGTATAAAATTAGCTAATTCTTGTTTTTTAAATATACTAAACATTTAAATACACTAAATTATGACCCCAAGATTTTACTCTAAATGGACTATTTTCGGCTTAACACTTATATTGTCACCATTTTTTGGTGGTATTTTATTTTCATATAATCTACGAGAAATAGGCAAATGGAAACTAGGGGTGCTTTTTGTCATTATTGGTATGTTTTGGACAGTAATTTTCAAAAAAATTACGAATGGTTTTATCCATGACTATTTTTTGCAGTATATTCTATCTAATATTGTAGGAAGTTTACTTCTGACTTTTTTATTTTGGGATATATATTTTATAGGTTACGAGGCTTATGAAATAAAGCCTGTATGGAAGCCTTTAATAATTTTTGTTAGCATTTGTGCGGCATTATTACTTTTTCAAATTTATGCATCAAAACATTAACAACTAATACTAAATGTAATTACATTTAGTATTAGTAAACCAAGTTAATGAATTCGCACTTGCTAATGCTTTTTGTTTCAATCAATAAAGTTACCCTCGCAAATCAGTGTGTCACCCTGAGCCTGTCGAAGGGTAGGCAATAAATCCTCACATCAACAAATAAGAAAAAACAGTTTGCACTTAGACAAGCTCAACCAATGCATTATACTATGTGCCTACTGTGCCTATGTGGTAAATCTAACCAACTATTAAACAAGTTTTAGTCTTTTAAAATAACTATACCTACTGCAATCAAATAATAGTATTACTTTAGCCGAAACGATTGTTATGCAAGAACCTTGGCGCATTGGAAAGATGATTAAAATAGTGGATGAAACCCCCAACACTAAACGTTTCTGGATTGAAATACCAGAGCTGGAAAGTTTCGACTTTACTGCGGGACAGTTTGTAACCCTCGACCTTCCTATCCACGAGGAAAAGCACAAAAGGTGGCGCAGCTACTCGATCGCCTCCTCTCCCGATGGTACGAATGTGATTGAACTAGTTATTGTGAAACTAGAAGGCGGCGCCGGAACAAGCTATCTTTTCAAAGAAGGACATGTGGGGATGGATGTGATGCTCCGTGGACCAATTGGTAAGTTTACGCTACCCGAAACGCTGGATAAAGACTTATACCTCATCTGCACCGGTACGGGCATTGCCCCTTTCCGTTCGATGGCTCAATATATTCATGCACACAAAGTGCCGCATAAGAAGATACATATCATTTTTGGTTGCCGTCACCTGGAAGATGGATTATATATTGATGAACTAAAGCAGCTAGAGAAGGACGAACCGAACTTTCACTTTTATCCTACTTACTCACGCGCAACCGATGTGCCAGAAGGTAGTTATTCGGGTTATGTACACGGGGTTTATGAGCAGTTGATTAAGGCTGCGAGCGACGGAGAATTGGCGCCTGCCAACTTTTACTTGTGTGGATGGAAGAATATGGTGGATGAAGCAAAGGATAGATTGTGTAAGCTAGGCTATGACAAAAAGGATATTCACTTGGAACTTTATGGGTAGAAAAGGAGATAGTAGATATTAGATAGTAACTATTAGTGAAAGAAAGCCACAGAGGAAATTAGTCTCTGTGGCTTTCTTGTTTTATTCCAACATTCCTAAAACGTTCTTTATCCTGCTCACGGTTTCTGCCTTACCCAGTATCTCTGCTATCTCAAACACACCGGGACCGAACTTACCACCTACCAACATAATCCTGAATGGCAGCATCAGTTCGCCGGGTTTCAATTGGTGGGCTGCGGCCGATTCCTTGAACTCAACTTCCAGATCAGCGGCTTCCCAAAGGGTACTTAGCTCATAAGCCCTTAGTAATTCTACAAAGAAAAGGTTCTTCTTCTCATCCCATTTAGGCTTGATAGATGCAATATCTATTGTATCGGGCTGTTTGAAGAAGAAACTGCTTTGCTCCACAAAATCATTCAGCAGCACACAGCGTTCCTTTATTAGTTCCAATACCCTTTCGAACCCCTTATTATCATCAATCGCTATATTCTGCTTCTCAAACAATGCCTTTACCAATCCGGCGTATCTAGAAACTGGCAAGTGTTTCAGCCATTCCTGGTTATACCATTTTGCCTTCTCATAATCAAACTTAGCACCGCCTTTGTGCACCCTGTCAATACTAAATTTCGCTACCAGTTCCTCCAAAGAGAACACTTCTTGTCCTGTTCCATCGTTCCATCCAAGGGCAGCCAACATATTTACAAAGGCTTCTGGCAGAAAACCACGCTCTCTGAAACCGATAGTTACTTCATTGGTCTTGGGATCAACCCAATCTAAGGCAAACGTAGGAAAGCCGAGCCTGTCGCCATCTCTTTTGCTTAATTTACCATTGCCATCGGGCTTCAATATCAAGGGAAGATGTGCCCATTGCGGCATGTTTTCCAACCCAAAAAGGTATTTCCAAAGCAAAACGTGAACTGGTGCTGAGGGCAACCACTCTTCCCCACGGAAGGCATGTGTAATCTGCATTTTATAATCATCCACCACTACAGCCAGGTGATAAGTAGGCATTCCATCGGCCTTCAACAACACTTTATCATCCACCTGATTGGTATTAAAGGTAATCTCTCCTCTAATCAGGTCAGTAAATGTCACCTCTTGGTTTTCGGGCAATAATATCCTGATTACATAAGGCGCACCAGAGTTCAAAAGGTGTTCTGTTTCGTCGATAGTCAACGTCAAAGAGTTCTTCATCAAGCCTCTTGTGGCATGACTGTATTGAAAATTGCTAATTTCTTTTCGTTTCGCATCCAGTTCTTCTGCCGTATCAAAAGCATAATAAGCCTTTCCTTCAGCAAGCAATCTGTCAGCATATTCTTTGTACATCGGCTTGCGTTCGCTCTGCCTGTAAGGGGCAAAAGGGCCACCATGCAACGGACTCTCGTCGGGCACTAACCCACACCACGCAAGGGTTTCTAAGATATAGTCCTCCGCGCCCTCCACAAACCTCGTCTGGTCTGTATCCTCTATCCGCACTATAAAATCGCCGCCATGTTGCTTGGCAAATAGATAATTAAACAACACCGTACGCACGCCACCCAAGTGCAAACCACCCGTAGGAGAAGGCGCAAACCGTACCCGTACCTTTTTATTAATAGCCGTATCTGTCATAGCCGCAAATATACGCAGCTAGAATTTGTGGGAGGGAATCTTGTAAGATTGACTAAGTTTTCTTTAGACACACTAATGGTATTCAAACCATTATCTGGGCAGCAATAGTGGAAATGAAATTTAAGTGGATACACCTGTAATTCAAATACTTTAAATCTGCATCTTTGTAATCAATCGATACAAACCTCTATGGACACACCTTCACAAAGACAGCAGCAAAAAGACATGCTATATGGCTCAATATCCATTTTGATGCTACTGGTTATTATCATGCTAAGCGGCCGCAGGGTTATCTCCTGGATGTTGGGCACTACCAAGCTGAATGGGACGTTCATTTTTTTGCATGAAATCTTTTATTGGCTAGCCCTATTGTTTGTGTGGTTTTATTCTATTAAGATTGAGAAGCAGAAATTGTTAATCTGGCAAGAAAAGCAGTATGGTTTGTGGATGCATATAAAGTCCATTCTAGCAATATTGGGCAGCATCATTGCTATTGCCATCCCGGTATTTGTTATTTTAAATCTTTTTCACTTAGGAAAGGCGAGTACCAGAGGAAATGAATTGAGGGCAATACTACAGGCAAATAGACCGCTACTATTATTTATTGCACTATCGGCAGGTATAACTGAAGAGTTTATTTTCAGAGGGTATCTACTGCCCCGTTTCGAGATACTATTCAAAAATTCATACATCGCTATCATCGTTTCATCGATACTTTTTGGATTGCTACATCTTGGTTACAGAACTGTTGGTCAGGTTGTTGGCCCGTTCATCATTGGGCTGGTACTTAGCGTTTACTATTGGAAATATCGCAACATAGCCATCCCCATCATCAGTCACTTTCTATGGGATTTCGTCAGTTTCTCCTTGACAATGAAACCGCATTAGTTGATGGGGTATGGAACAGAGGAATGAAGCAACTGCTTTCCCTCAGTTCCCATTCCTACTCGCCTACTAATGGTATTCGCACACTTGTACGAATGCCAATAGTAGAAAGAAATAATTAATCAGTATAACGATAAGTGCCATTAGGCACGGGATATTGATAGAAATAAAATGCACGAACAACCAGAAAGTCCCGCTGGGGACGACATACTATTAATCATGAAAAGAAAGGAACTGCTAATTGTTTTCAACCAAACCTTTATATCGTACCTACGGCACTTTTGCCAACCCAAATGTTTTGTTGCTACCAATATCTTATCCCTAGTGGGACTCGCAGCACTCATTTGACTTGCAATATTTGACAACTTTTAGAAAGTTGTCAAATCTGTTACTACACCACTTCCCTATTTGTATTCGCACACTTGTCTGAACACCATTAGTTTTCGATTGAAAGCACGATTACTTTCATCTTGCTTAAAAAAAATCAAACCAATCAACGTATCAACAACTGTTTTGAGACTTTCCCTTTAGCAGAACTTATTTCCAACACATATATACCTTTTGCAAGTCCGCCTACAGGTATTAATGCTTCCAACAAATCGTTTACATAATAGGTAACTGCTTTATATTGGTTACCTTTTACATCTACAATACGCACAATTGCCTTGCCATCACCTAGTCCCGAAGCTTTTAGGTTCACTTCTGTAGTGGCAGGGTTAGGGTAAAGGACTAACTGAATGGCACTGATATTCTTTTCCGGAACTTTTATCTCTTCCTTCTTTTTCTGAGTTATCTGGGTTTTAACTGGCACTCGTTCGTAGCGGTAATATTGTGTATGCGTACCAAATCTACAAATAGAAGGGTAGCCAAATGCATTGTATTTGTATGTTCTTTTCTCGACATAGCCAAAGGCGGACTTTTTCGACACCACATTTGTCAAGCCCCTAATATCCAACTCATCTTCGTACTGCCTCTCAAAAGAGAGTTGCTGCATTGGGTTAGGTTTGTCGTCATAGCTATATGTTATTTTTGCAGATTTTTTTGTTATACCGTTCCAACTCGTCACTCTTTCCGATGAGACGATGTTATTGCTTGCATCTTTTATGTAGTTGATGCACAAAGCCAAATCCATGGTATCGGGTTTGTTTTTCCTTATTGAAAGTGCGTAATATTTCAGTGTCAATTTTGTTTGGTTATTGGGCAGTGGGCTTTCCTCTAACCACGTTTCACTACTTGGAGCCACGTTTGCAGCGTTTTTATTTTTATGTATCCAAGACCATGTTATCCGGTTTAATAACCCATTGGTCGTATAGTAATATTTTAGGGAAATCTGATTGCTATACTGTTCAATTAACCTTCCGGATATACTGTCATACCTATAATAAAAGGTATCAGCTTCGGTATTGTATGGCGTATTTGGGAAGTAATTGTCAGAAATATTAACAACGGGGCGGCCCAATTCGTCATACTTAAAGAAATGTGTAAATGCGTGGTCAATATGGTTTGGCGTACCAAAAGAATCGGTCATTTCTACAAGCCTATACAATGTATTAGGTATTTCTTTTCTTTGTGCAGATAACTGAAATGAGAATAAAAGGGCAATTGATGACAAGACGCCAAGGATTAATGTTTTCATTTAGTTATAGTTTATTTGTTTGTGCGAATGTAGGTACAATAATTAGCACACATATAAAATTCCGATGGCAAAGACAACACCCATCCACCCGCTCCCCCCACCCACACTTCTACTAAATGTATTCAAACAACTACTCAAATACCATTAGCAGAACGAAACTGTCGGCAACAAGATAGATAAGTGCCTTTAGGCACAAAATATTGGTAGAAACAGGATGCACGAACAACCAGAAAGTCCCACTAGGGACGACATATTATTAATCATAAATGGAAAGGAACGCCTACTTGTTTTCAACCAAACCTTTATATCGTACCTAGGGCACTTTTGCCAACCCAAATGTTTTGTTGCTACCAATATCTTGTCCCTAGTGGGACTTGCAGCCCTCATTTTACTTGCAAGATTTGACAACTTTCTAAAAGTTGTCAAATCTGTTACTACACCACTTCCCCTAAATGTATTCAAACAACTGTCTGAATACAAGTAGGAGAAGAGAATAAAACCCAAATAAGTGTCTGAATACAAGTAGGGACTCGTTTTTACCGATATTTTTGTGGCGTATACATTCACAAACGCTAAAAGCATGATGCTTCAGCTACATTTGATTATCAGCTAAATGATACTATTATGAAAAAGATTCTGCTTGTTCTTATCGCCTTTACCAGCCTGTTGCAACTGTCCGCACAAGTGAAAGAAGGCACCATCAGCTACGAGAAAAAGATTAATATATGGAAAAGAATTACCGACGAAAGCAAGAGGGCATCCATACCACAATTCAGAATTACACACCATACCCTTCTTTTTAATGATACAGTTTCGTTGTTTAAAACAATAAAAGAAGAAGAGGATGCAATCAATCCGTTCGATGGCGGAGGCGAAGGCAGAAGTGGTGGTGGGGGAAGCCGCGGTGGTGGTTTTGGCGGTGGCGGAGGCTTTGGAGGAGGAGGCAGATTTAGCCGGATGATGGGCAGCACCGATGGCGATCTGTACAAGAATTTTGTGGACGGAATGCTGACTCAAGCAACTGAAGTAGCAGGAAAGAACTTTTTGGTAACAGATACCATAAGAAAGCAACCGTGGAAGATAACTGAAGAAACAAAGATAATTTTAGGATACACCTGCCATAAAGCAACCTTAAAGCAAAAAGGATTCTTTGGTGGAGGAAATGGTGGCAATTGGGGAGGAGGTAACCGTAGCAGACGCGATGGCGACAGGCCTAATGGCGATAATGCAACACCCGACACTGCTCGCAGAACACCAAGAGAAGTGGATGTAATAGCTTGGTTTGCAGATAAAATTTATGCACCAGTTGGTCCGGAAAGTGCTGGTCAGTTACCCGGAGCAATTTTGGAAGTGGATGTAGATAACGGATTATCCGTGATTACAGCAACAGAAGTGAAGACAACTGTCGCCGCCAAAGAACTGAAAGAACCGAAAAAAGGAAAGAAAGTAACGCGTGAGGAATACCGGAATATACTGGCTGAACTAAGAAAAAACTTTGGCAATGCTGCCCCCGAGCCTACAAATTAGTGGTAGCTTGTAAGCTAGGTTCCCCATTTATGCGTGCGAATACAAGTAGGCGGTCGATTATCTAATGGATAAACAGACTAAATTGCACCCCTTACAGATGAACAAACACTTTCCTTACAGCCTCTTTTTTATTGTCCTGTTGTCACTGGCAAATGGGTGTATTGCTCAACTTAATAACGATACCACCTTGGTGGATAAGGTGGGTTTCAAGAGTCTGTTTGCTACTGAAAAATACAATCCTCAAAAGCCCTATCTCTCGCAATTAAGTCCCAAAGCTGTTCCTTTTGTTCAAGAATATATCCGGAAGCAAGGCAAAGAATTGGAGAAGATGAAAGGGTGGGGACGCCCTTACTTTGATGTTTACGACAATATTCTACCCAGATATGGCGTACCAACAGAACTGAAATACCTGAGTGTGATTGAAAGTCACCTGCAGAGTGGGTTGCGGTCGTGGGCCGGAGCTGTCGGGCCTTGGCAGCTGATGGATTATGAAGCAAAAAGGTTTGGATTGAAGGTAGGAAATGGCATTGATGAACGTACCGATTACTATAAAAGCACAAACGCCGCTGCCAGATTATTGAAGGAATTGTATGACCAGTTTGGCGATTGGCTGCTAGTGGTAGCTGCATACAATGGTGGCGTAGGGAGGATGAAAAAAGCAATCAGGCTGAGTGGTAGCCGGGACTTCTGGGATTTGCAATACTACCTCAAGGAAGAAACCCGAACCCACGTGAAGAAATTTATTGGCACCCATTACATCTTTGAAGGCGGCGGCGGAGAAACCACGATGACTACTGCTGAGTTCAAGGACTTTAAGGCTAATAACATACGCGCTAGCGAGGCAATGCTACATGATACTTCATTGATTGTCATACCGCTTTCGGGAAGGTATGCTGCACAAATTGTGGCAAAAGGAGTTGGGATGGATATGGCAGAGTTTAATAAACTCAATGCAGGCTTCGACAAAGCAATGGCCAATGGCGATAACTTCAATCTGAGGTTAGATAAAGATAAGGCGGTCATCTTTCAGGCAAAAAGAAAGGAATTGTTGCAGCAGAGCATCAACCTGCTGTTGGAAGGGAAGTAAAAATTACAGTAGTACCCGCTTCATAGACTCCGCTTTCAGCAAGCATTCTTCGTATTCAGACGCCGCATCACTATAGTGTGTAATGCCACTTCCCACCTGATAGCTGAGGTATTTATTGGTGGAATTGTAGAGGATACTTCTAATAACCACATTAAAATCGAAGTCTTTATTGGGGGTTATGTAACCAACTGCTCCCGAATACAACCCACGCTGCTGTACTTCGTACTGATTAATCAGTTCCATCACTTTCTTTTTAGGCGTACCCGTCATACTGCCCATTGGAAAGGTTGCTTCCAGAATAGTTGGCAGGTCAATATGGTCTTCAACCTTCCCCACGATAGTTGAAATCATCTGATGCACCTGCGGAAAGGTATAAATACCAAACAGCTCCGTCACCTTTACTGATGACTCCTTGCAGATTCTACTGAGGTCGTTGCGCACCAGATCCACCACCATCACATTTTCAGCCCTTTCTTTATCACTTTCAAGTAGTTGCTGCTTCAGGAGGTTGTCTGTAGCTGCATTGGTAATATCTCTTTTAAAAGTGCCCTTTATCGGTTGAGATACTAGTTGATTGCCCGTCTTTTTCATGTACCGCTCGGGACTGCCACAGAGTAAATGCTTGTCTGCCAGTTTGTAGTAGCAAGAAAAAGGATTGGGAGACAATTGTGTGAGTTGCTGATACACCAGAAGTGGATTGATAACCGCATTATCGGCAAAGAACTCCTGACAGAAATTAATTTCATAGCAATCACCCCTCAGGATATGTTGTTTTATCTGCTGAATAATGGACAGATAGGCATCCTTACTGATTCGGGCTTCGATGGAAAGAGGAGCTTTATTGTGCAATTCGCTAGGCAAATCCGTACCAACAATTGCTTCAAACACAATAGTAGGAGAAATAGTGAGGCTCTGTATTTCTATCTGTTCGGCATACAGTAAGACCACAACCTCAGGTTGAAAGAAATGAATGGGAGCGAATCCGATGTTGTCGGTACGCTCATCGGCAAGGCTAGGTGTCAACACGTTTTTATAGTCATAGCCCACATGCCCAAACAGCCAGTCTGGCGTATTTTTCAAAAAGGCTTTCAGGGCTTGTTGGTGGTTGCTTGCAGGCGAAAAAACAGATACAGCGCCCACCCCCACCAAACATTCCACGCTGTTGTAGGAGGAAGTGTACTGGTTATTGTCTAAAAAAGAACAACTGCTGTATTGGTTAGCCCAATGCAGCAGTTGCTTCTTAGTTGTGTTGAAATCTGTTATTTTAAATACGCCGGTTTCTCTTTGCACTATTTATTATTAATAAACCATATTGCCGAGTGACTAGAAATCATCATCGTCATCATCATCGAAACCGCTTTTGCCACCTTTGCCAAACAAGTCAAAGTCGCTGAAGTCATCATCCAGATTAAAACCATCGTCATCCTCATCCTTAGCAGGCTTCTTTGCACCAGCAGCTTTTTTAGGAGCAGGAGCCTTGCCGCCTTTAGACTTAGGAATGTCGAACTCGTCAAAATCAGGATCCCAGTCATCATCATCAGACTTGTCCCAATCATCTTCTTCGATGTCGTCTTCCTCATCGTCATCGTCTACTTTCTTAGATGATGCCTTTGCACTTCCTTTCTTCACGGGTGCATCGTCTTCATCATCTAAATCATCATCATCTTCTTCCAATTGCTTTTTACTCTTCGAAGATACTTTAGGTGTCGGAGCCTCTACCCCACTTTTCTTAACTGTGGATTTAGCATCCTTATCAGATTTAATAGCCATGTTCTAATAAGTTTTTAGACTGTAAAAATTCAAATGAAATTTGTATTAACCAAAAAAAGTTTGTTTTTTTTCTCTTTTTATAATGAAACAATCTGATCTCTTCCAGGACCGTTGCTCACATACTTAATAGGTGCACCCACAAAACTATCAATAAAATCAATGTATTTTGACATTGGAGCAGGTAAATTTTCCGGTTCTTTTATTTTGGTTGTATCGCAATGCCAGCCTTCATAAGCCTTCAACACAGGGTCAATCTTCACCTTAGATATCTGGAAAGGCACTTCTGCGGTTTCCGTACCGTTGATGTTATAAGCAGTACAAACATTCAATTCCTTAAAACTGTCCAAAACGTCCGCTTTAGTCATTACAATCTTAGTAACCCCATTAATCATGCAGGTATATTTCAATGCTACAAGGTCTATCCAGCCACAACGACGAGGGCGACCGGTGGTTGCGCCAAACTCACTACCCAATTTACGCAATTCTTCGCCAGTAGCGTCTTCTAGTTCCGTTGGAAAAGGACCACTACCCACACGTGTACAATAAGCCTTAGTTACACCCAATACTTCATTTATCTTCTTAGGAGAAACGCCCAAGCCAGTACAAACACCAGCCGAGATTGTATTAGAACTCGTTACAAATGGGAATGTGCCGAAGTCAATGTCCAGCATACTTCCTTGTGCACCTTCCGCCAAAACTTTCTTACCCTTGGTGATTTCGTTGTTGATGAAGTATTCGCTGTTTACCACATTCAATGTTCTCAAGAACTCCAATGCCTCAAAAAACTCATCTTCCCAGCTAGAGATATCTTCAATAAAATGAAAGTTATCCAATAGTTTCTGGTGCTTCAGACGAAGCTTAATATACTGTGAAGTAAAACTCTTATCCAACAAATCACCCACTCTGATGGCATTTCTACCTGTTTTATCCATATAAGCAGGACCAATTCCTTTTAGGGTAGAGCCAATCTTGCTATCCCCTTTAGACATTTCACTTGCTTTGTCCAAAGCACGGTGCGTAGGAACAATGATGTTGGTACGCTCAGATATGAATAGGTTCTTTTTTACATCAATACCGAAAGATGCCACTGTGTCGCACTCCCTTTTTAGGGTTATTGGGTCTAATACAACACCACCACCAATGATATTGGTAATATTCTGGTGGAAAATGCCCGAAGGTATCTGATGCAATACCACTTTCTTGTCTCCTACATATAGCGTATGTCCCGCATTAGGACCGCCTTGAAAGCGTGCTACTATATCATAATTCGGTGCGAAAAAGTCTACAATCTTACCTTTCCCTTCATCACCCCATTGCAACCCAAGTATTACATCTACCATAGTTTTTCTTTTAGAGGCGGCAAATGTAAGCGTTGTGTTATTGCAAATAAAAATAGAAATGCTTTTTTATTCAACTTGTGTGATTTACTTCAATAGAATAAAGGATTTATTACAAGTCAAAAAGTATTAACCACAATGTACACTGGGGTTTACACAAAGAACTCAAAGAAAATCCGTAGTGTGCCTTGTGCTCCTTTCCTTATGTCCCTTGTGGTTAATTCTTTTTCTTCCCCCAATCCTTGTGTACTTTGGTCTTTTTTATCGGCATCCTTTGTGGTTAACTCTTTATTTCTGTAATATTGTTTAAAAATTAGTAGTGGGGGATAAATTCATCAATTGGTTATTGTTTACCATCTTGTCATTAATCTGGGGTAGTTCTTTCCTGCTGATGAAGATTGGTCTCGAGCACCTCAGCCCTTACGAAGTAGCTGCTTTGAGGATATTAAGTGCCGGCATCGTGCTCATTCCCTTTGCCTATAAAGCCTTCAAACAGATACCTTCCAACAAAGTAGGACTCATTCTATTATCAGGATTGATGGGTAGTTTCTTCCCGGCATTCCTTTTCTGCGTGGCAGAAACCAAGCTGGACAGCTCCTTAACTGGAATGCTCAATTCGCTCACCCCTCTTTGTGCAGTTATTATCGGTACGCTTTTCTTTCGGTTAAAAACAACTGCAAAAAAGGTAGCCGGCATCTTCATTGGACTAGTGGGACTCTTTTTTCTAGTATCTCCCAATGGGCAATTGCACATCGGCAACGCGCATTATGTGTTGCTGGTCATCCTCGCCACCATCCTCTATGCTGTCAATGCCAACTTTGTAAGCAGAAGTCTGGCTGGTTTGGGTTCACTCAATATTGCTTCCATAGCCTTTTCGTTGTTAATCATCCCTTGCGTCATCATCCTCTTTTCCATGGGGTATTTTTCCCGACCATTAGGGCAAGCAGACTTCATCAGATCCACCGCCGCAGCTTGTGTTTTAGGAACAGGCGGCACAGCCATTGCCACCATTTTGTTGTATCGACTCATAAAAAGAGCGGGTGCATTGTTTGCCACAATGGTTACTTATGGCATTCCCTTCGTTGCCGCCGGTTGGGGCGTTGTCTATGGCGAACAAGTAACGCTACTAGAAATCGGTTGCCTCGGCGTAATCCTTGTAGGTGTTTATCTGGCAAACAGGTAGGTCGGTAGACAGTTTTTCCGACTTACAACTTATAACTCATAACTTATAACTCAAAACTTACAACTTGTTTTGGGCGTGCCCCGAGGCGGGTCGGGTTTTTCGTTACAATCTTTTTGCTCAGGGCAGCAAAAAGGATTTCCACTGCAACCCCTCACGCAATGTGCGATTACACAAACTAATTACGGCCTGCGGTTAATCAATAAGTAGAAAGCGGTTGAAGTTCTTTCGAAGCATTCGTAATCTGATTGTAAACGCCATCCCAGAGCTTAATCCTTTTTTGTAGTGAGGCAATTGTTGCTTTCTCCGCTTCCATCCAGTAGTCTTCGTCAGTACCACACAAATTGGCGGTCATCTGCAAAGCAAGGTGACTGTGGTGGTCTCCATCAACTTCGATATGTCTTTCCAGATAATATTTAAACTTAGAAACGCTGTCTGGAAACCGCAGGTCTATATCTTTTACTATCGAATAGAACATACCTGGAATCAAATCTTCTCGTCCAAAAGTAAAGATGGCTGATTGCAGATGCCATTGGTCACTGTCAATTATTTTGAATGTGAAATCAACAAATTCTACTGCCTCTTGATAAGTTCCTGCTGCCAGAAATGCTGCTTTCAGGTCCTTAGTATTCCTCAGAACCTTAATAAAAGTATGAATTGGAGTTGTGTCTGCCCCACATTGTTCCATCGCATCGAGGTAGATTTCAAAATGACTTTTTCTTATGCCCAGATCGTCAATGTCCGATTCTTCTCCATTTACAATTTCATTGATGAGGTATCTGGTGTCTGCATTTCCGGTAGGAAACCACGGAACTGAGGTGCAGGTAAGGTTGTTCTGAAGTGTTTTCAGCAGGCTCATAAAGTCCCAAACGGCATATACGTGGAACTGCATAAAGACTTTTAAATCTTCCAGATTCTTTATGGCATTATACACTTTATGATTGATTATCTGTTCACGATAAGGCGCTATTGCCGCCTGCAACTTTTCTATCTGTGCACTCATTTCTGTCTTTTTCAAATACTATTACAACTACAAAGCAAGTTGGTTTAGACCAATAAAACCCTGTTTTATCGCTCGTGGAAAGCAAAAGTTGGCAATTAAAAAAGAGTAAACAAATAATGAGCAAAGTATGCAGATATGTTTATATTAATTGATGCTTTTGGATGAGAAGGGGCATTCATTTATGGTTTTCTAATTTGGTAATTTCTCATTCGCAACAGTCATAAATGATTCACTGTCTATTATTGTAAATGCCACCTTTTTGCCATTGTTCTTCTCAATAAAAAAGGCCTTTGTGCCAGAAAAGATATAGCCAGTTGTACCTCTTAAATTGTAGCGTAGTCCCCAGCCTCCAAAATCTTTCAGTGGACTTATTGTTTGTAGGTTTATACTTTTTATTTCATTCCAGCCAATAAACTCTTTTTTAAATAAAGGAATCTTTAATGATACGCCGCTCTCTGTTACTTCAATACTAAAGTTATTGAATTTCTTGATGAATGCAAACACGAACCCTAGTAGGATAAACGGAAGGATGAACACAAAAACGGAGGTATTTTTATTATAGGATAAGTACACAGAAGCACTTGTTATGAAGAGAGCAATAGCAAAAAGTACGATAACCCAATTTGATGAGAACTTTTGATTTTCTTGAAATGTCATTTTATAATCTTTGTTGAACAAATATAGTTATCAGAAAACAATTCATTTACTTCAACATCCAAATCATTTCCCACCATTCCCCAAACAAGTCCTACATTACACCCTCATAAAAAAGCTTCTCATGCTTACGATTGTCAGTCAACAGGTTATAACTAATAAAGGCTTCGCTTCTAGCGAAAACTTTCCTGAAAAAACCGCTTCCAAAGCCTTCACTACAAGCATCTTTCACTTCAATCACCTCATTTTATACATCCCCCCAACTAGATAGGGAGGCGTATTTGGTATGCCTCCCATCATTTCCAAGGTCTTGGATGCCGTATCC
>CANGFK010000026.1 GCA_947452925.1 Chitinophagaceae bacterium
ATGGTGTTTCTTTGCAACTAAATTTATAACGCCTGAACAAGCAAATAAAAATATTACTGAACTATTTCGTCGGGCCAATCCTGTTCATTTGGTTGTCTTACAGCATCTACCAACAGATAGTAGCACAAAAAGACCTCCACCAATCATGGAACATAATCGTAACTACTTTTAATAGTCCCAAGCAATGGCTCCTGTATCTGGTGGTAGTTTTAATGGTACTAAACTGGGGACTGGAAGCCAGAAAGTGGCAACTATTAATGCAACCCATACAGTCACTTTCTTACAAGCGTGCTTTCCGTGCTGTATTCAGCGGACAAGCTCTTGCACTTGGTACACCCAACAGGGTGGGTGAGTATGTGGGAAGAATCGTTTATATGAATGATGGCAACAGGCTCAGGGCATTGTCTCTTTCTGCGGTGGGTAGTGTTGCGCAAGTGTTGGTTACCTTTTTCATTGGCTTCTGGGGATTGATGTATGTTCATTTTCTTCTAAGCAACAACCTGTCACTCACACATAGCCTATCAATTGTATGGTTGACTGGCCTGCTCACAGTTGTATTTTCTTCAACTGTCTTCTTGGGCTTATTCTATTATAATCTTGCTTGGGTAACCAAGGTTTTCGAGCGGATTCCTTTTGTAGCTAAATACAGTTATTTCATCCAGAAACTAGAAACCCTGCATCGGAGGGAACTGACGAATATTCTATTCCTTTCTTTTGTTCGTTACAGCGTCTATGTACTACAATACTTACTACTTTATACTTTTTTTGGCATCAATATTATATGGTGGCAGATTATTTGCCTTACTAATGTTCAGTTGTTGATTATGACCATTGTACCTAGTATTGCACTGGCAGAAGTGGGCATCCGAGGAAAAGTAAGTATCGCCCTGTTCTCTTTACTCACAAACAATTCTCTCGGTGTCATTGCAACGGCTGCAAGCATCTGGCTAATCAATCTGATTGTACCTGCATTGGCCGGAAGTTTACTGATACTCGGATTGAGAATTGTAAGAAAATAATGTTTTATGAAGTCACTTATTATCGCTTTTTTGTTTTTGTTAATGGGTATCCGAATTTGTTCTGGCAATGAATTTTGTGGTATCACCAACACTGCTTTTCAGAATGATGAAAAAATATCATACACTATTTACTACTCGGTAATTGGATTGTATGTAAATGCAGGCAGTGCCACTTTCACTGCCAACCTGGAGAAGTATACAGGAAAAGCAGTGTACCATGTGGTTGGTTTAGGCTCTAGCAATCCTAGTTATGACTGGATCTTTAAAGTTAGAGACCGTTACGAAAGCTACATAGATACTGGCAATTTACAGCCGCAAAAGTTCATGCGAAACATAGACGAAGGAGGATACAAGCAGCAAGAAAGTGCTACTTTCAACAATGAAAAGAACACGGCCACTACCCTGAAAGGTACTATTCAGATACCCGATTGTACACAAGATGTTTTAAGCTCCATCTATTATGCACGTAATATTGACTACAACAAATACAAGCCAAACGACAAAATCCCTTTCTGTATGTTTCTGGACAATGCAGTTAATAATCTCTACATTAAATATCTCGGAAAAGAACAGATAAAAACAAAATATGGCACTTTCAATGCAATCAAATTCAAGCCACTGCTGGTGAAAGGAACCATTTTTGAAGGCGGAGAAAAGATGACGGTATGGGTAACTGATGACGCCAACCACGTGCCTATCCGTATTGAAAGCCCCATTGCTGTTGGTTCGGTAAAAGTAGATATGATGGGATACAGCAACTTGCGTCATCCGCTTACTTCGCTCATCAGATTGCGTTGATGCTTCAAGGCTGATTAACAGACACAGTAGGCACATAGTACTTGTGTTAGTTCACAAAAGAAGAAAGAGTTCAAACAAATTAGAAGCTGTTTGAGTTAATTGTTCAGAATTACTTATGAGCGTTTATTTAACTGGAACAAGGCAAATTTTGCAGCCATAGTCCAACGCCTAAGGCGAAAAATTTAACGCAGTTACAGTTAATATTAAACAGCATAAGGAATATCAAATAATTAACTCAAACAGCTTCTTAGTTGGTTCTACAATGGTCTATGTGCACTTAAAGTGAAACGTTTTTCTCTTTTTCTTTTCTATATCCCTACTGTGTCTAATGTGCCTATGTGTTTAGGCCTTCTCTCTGTTGTTGAATACACTCACATCAGCCTGTACATTTTCCCCGGCAAACAGACCAAAATATTCTGAAGCTCCAGGTTCAACATCGCCACGGCAACACTGCTGCTGCTGAGCCCCGATGTCAGGTAAATTTCGTCTATGTGCACGGTCTCTTTGCTTTGCAAAATGGTGACAATAGTTTGTTCATCCTTACTCAGTTCCACAAACAATTCCCTTTGCTTTTTTGCTGTAACCTTCTTTTTTTGCCAACCTAGCACTTCCATCATTTGCTCGGTAGTGGTGAATAGGGCAGCTTTGTTTTGCTGTATCAATTTGTTGCAACCCATGCTCTTGGCATCTGTTGCTCTTCCCGGTATGGCAAACAGGTCTCTGTTGTAGTCGTAGGTGAGTTCTGCGGTAATCATACTCCCGCCTTTTGTGGCTGTTTCTATCACTATGGTACCGTCCGCCATGCCTGCTACAATCCTGTTTCTTCTGGGAAAGTTGTGTTTGTCTGGTTTTGTAAAACGTGGAAACTCCGTTAGTAATCCCCCATTCTGCAACAGCTCTTTTGCAAGGTTGGTATGTTGTGCGGGGTAGATAGTGTCCAATCCGTGTGCCATCACGCCAACTGTTGCCAACTCATTTTGTAATGCCGCCCTGTGTGCTATAGCATCTATTCCAAATGCCATCCCGCTTACAATCAATACATTCTGTGCTGTCAGTTCTTTCACAATCTGTTCTGTCATTTGTTTGCCATAATCGCTGTTTACCCTAGTGCCCACAATGCTGATTATGCGCGAGGTATTTAAATCAGCAGTACCCCTGTAGTACAATACGGTGGGTGCATCAAAGCAGTTCAACAGTCTTTTTGGATAATCCGGATGGGAGAGGGAAAGAATTTTTATCTGATGTGCTTCGCAGAATACAATCTCTTCTTCGATGGCTTTAAAGTCAGAAAATTTCTTGATGGCAGTTGCTCTCAAACCCCCAAATCCCTCTATTGAGGCTAGTGTTTTTTGAGATGCTTCAAATACTTTCTCCGCTGTGCCAAACTGTTCTATCAGTACTTTGGCTTGTATCGGTCCGATGCCAGTTACTTGTGTGAGTGCGATGGTGTAAAGGGCATCATTCATAGTTAGTAGTTATTAGTGATTAACGTTTAGTGATTAGTATGGCTTATAGTGGGTGAAGTTAGTATTAAACACTAATCACTAAACGTTAAACACTAACAACTAACCACTAATAACTAACCACTGAAAGTTCCGTTCTTCTATTCATCGCCCTGCCTTCTTCGGTGCTGTTGTTTGCAATGGGTTTGGTGGCGCCAAAACCTTTGTATTGAAGCCTGTCTGCGGCAATTCCTTTTTCAATAAAGTAACTGGTAACCGCCTTTGCACGGTTGGTAGATAGTAGCAGATTGGCGGCATTATTACCCACATTGTCTGTATGTCCATTAATGACAATATGCAATGATGGGTTGTCGGTCAATACCTGCACCACTTTGTCCAGCTCCACTTTACTGGATTCTTTTAGTTTATAATCGTTTGTTTCAAACAGAATATGCTGCAACACCATTGATGCATTAACCTCTATGGGCTGCAAATAGATGTTTTCGTGGTAGGTGCTGTCGGGCGATTTGTCCGTCAGACTATATACTTTACTATAAAACAAATAGCCCCTCCGGTTCACATTAAAAGTAAAATCTCTTCCTGTTGGCAGGGTAATAAAATAGAAGCCTGTTTCATCTGTTTGCACCAGCATCAAGGGTTTTCCGGTGCTGTTGTCAATCAGTTCCACATTGCAGGGTAGTCCCTTTTTAGTCTTATTATCATAGACATATCCTTTAATAAAAACTGTTTTAAACGGTCTTATATCAGCACGCAATTCAAAATGATACAAGTCCAATCCGCCACGTGTATCGCTTCGGTCACTTGCATAATAGGCGTCCATTCCATTGGGCGCCACCATCATGCTGCCATCATTTTCAATGGTATTGATGGGATAACCAAGGTTTTCTGGCGCTCCCCATTTGCCATTGCTATCTTTTCTGGCAATAAACAAATCGCTGCCACCATAGCCGGGCAAACCATCGGAAGTGTAGTAAAGTGTCTGGTTGTCTGCATGCACAAAGGGCGCTTGTTCATTGCCTCTTGTGTTGATGGTGGATCCCATATTGATGGCCGGTCCCCACTTGCCTTTCACATCGCGGTAACTCACATATAAGTCTGCACCACCATAGCCGCCCTCTCGTTTACTACTAAAATACAAGGCCCTGTTGTCGGGACTAAGGCAGGGCGTACTCTCCCAGAATTCACTGTTCACATTGGGACCCAGATTTTCAGGCTCGCTCCATCCTTTTGGCGTGTAATAAGAGATATACAAATCGTAATTGCCATAAGTTTTACCCGAAATATCACCCGCAAAAATCATCCAGTCGCCATCTTCAGAAACGGTGATAGCGCCTTTGTAGGTCTCCATATTCAAATCGCCGGGTATCTTTTCAGCGTTGGTAAAATGAATGGGGTCAATCATTTTACTCCTGTAAAAATCTTCTCCCCCCGTCTCATTTCTCCTCGAAAACACCAGTAAACTATCATCTACACTAAGGGTTGGCAGGTATTCGTGACGTCCCGAGTTGATGCTGTCACCCAGATTGATGGGGTTAAATACATAACCGTTGTCGGGATGTTTTGCTTTGTAATTAAGGGCAAATTCATAAGATTTCTTTCTGTAAAATCCACTTCTTATGCTCACATCATCCAGGTGTGGGAGGTATAGAAACAAGTTTATGGCCGACAAAGCATCCTCAAATCTACCCATTCCTGCCAGATTGATGGAATAGGAAAGATAATATCGGGCGAAATAATTGGCGTCTTTGGCGCGGGCAACCTCATAGTAATGAGCCGCTTCTTTATAGTTTTTCAACTCGCCATATACCCCTGCCAGAGAAAGGTATGCATCCACATAATTACTGTCCGTGGCAATAGAAGATTGCAAGAGGGGAATGGCTTCGCGAAAAGCATCTTGAGACAGATACCCCATTGCTTTGTTGTAAGACTTGATGGCTTTCTGATTCACCTTTTCGGGACGATAAACCTGCGATTGAGTAGATGTTACAAAGGAAAGAAGCAATAAAACAAGGCAATAGCGCACGGAATAAATTTAAAATTGAGTATAAATAATTTGATGAAAGTAATGATTAATCATTTTGTCTGATCAATTATTGGTCAAACAGTCTTTTTTAAGGATTAAATCTTCCATATTAAAGTTCTGCTAAAGAGGGTTTTCTTGCCAATATTGTTTAGTTAAGCATTGGTCACTAATTGCACTGATAAGCACGAATGTGATTTATTGGTGTTTATTAATGCAATTAGTGGCAAAAAATAGAATCTATTTGTGCGTCTTTCTGCCTTTGAGTCTTTGTGGCAGATGCTTAATTAACCGACATTGGTTTTCTTTCTGCTTTGATGTGATAAAGATTACAGTAAAAAGGGTATTTAGCAAGGTTTTATTATTGATTGAAATGGGGTAACACAATACAGCAAAGGGTTTCAGGTTGATAAGCCAGTCCTGTTCTTTATACATATAGTTTATAAGGTTCTAATCCATCTTAGATTCTACTTAGAATCAAACTGAATCTACTAAGAATCAAGCTAGAAAGATGTAGAATAAGGGTTAATCTTAATAGAATTAAGTTTATTCTTTAGGGATTTAAACCTTATTTAGGTAGAATCAGACCAAATCTTAGTAGAATCAAACATGGATTAGAACCATTATTTCTTAATCTATTTAGATCTACTCCTTTTCTTAGTAGCATCAAGTAGAAAAACCTTGTTGGCTACTAAGAAAATGAACTGATTAACTAGAATAATTGATTCATTAATCCAGATTTTCAATAAATGGTTTTGTAGGGTAATAGCGTTTGAGGTATTGTTGATGGGTTTTGCCCTAGAGACAGGCTTATCTACCAAAAAACAAATAGCACACCAGTATCGAAGTGATGATGCCCACCAGATCTGCAATCAGCATCGCCCCGATAGAGTAACGCGTATTTTTGATGGAAACCGCACCAAAATAAACAGACACCACATAGAAAGTAGTATCGGAGGAACCTTGCAGAACGCAAGCAAGCCTGCCAGCAAAAGAATCGGGGCCATAGGTTTTCATCGTGTCAATCATCATCCCCCTTGCACCGCCACCACTCAAAGGTTTGATGAGTGCCGTAGGGATGCCATCCACAAAGCGGGTATCTGCCCCGAACAAAGCAAAAAGGTTCTTTATGCCAGCAATAATTACTTCAAAAGTGCCACTACTACGCAATAAACTGATGGCAACCAGCATGCCCACCAGATAGGGGATAATCTTGATGGCCGTTTCAAAACCACCCTTTGCACCTGCTACAAAGGCATCAAAAATGTTTATCTTTTTGTATAGCGCAGCCACTATTATCAATAGAAAAATAAGCAATATCAACCCATTACTCAACACGTTGGAAAAGGACTGAACCCCTTTTACAGAAAGGCTGGTGAGGTAGACCACCAAACCAGCTATCACCGCAGACAAACCAAGAATCCAGGTAAGAATAATGGGCTGCAACAAGTTTATCTTCTGTTTGATGGCTACAATCAACATGGCAGCGAGGGTAGCGACAAAAGTGGCAATCATACAAGGCACAAAAATGTCGGTAGGATTAACGGCCTTCATGGAAGACCTTGCTGCAATAATGCTCACCGGAATAAGCGTAAGCCCGGCAGCGTGCAAACAAAGGAACATAATCTGCGCGTTGGAAGCCGTGTTTTTGTCCTTATTCAATTCTTGAAGACTCTCCATTGTTTTGATGCCAAAGGGAGTGGCCGCATTGTCGAGTCCCAACAGATTGGCAGAGAAGTTCATCATCATATAACCCATTGAAGGGTGTCCTTTGGGAACGTCGGGAAATAGTTTGGTGAAGAAAGGGCCAATTATCCTGGACAGAAAACGGATGCCACCTGCATGGTCTGCAATACTCATAAAACCCATAAATAAAGCCATCACACCCACCAGATTGATGCATAAATCTACTGCCGACTTACAAGTAGGTATCACACCATCCACTTTGAGGGGGTTGGCAGCATCGTCGGCTTTTCCAATTACCATCCAGCTAAAAATATCGGTATTGCCGAAGTAGACGCACTTATACAATGCTACCCCAATTGCTACAATAATAAATGCACTCCAGATTCTACTTAAAGCCACTATTGAAATATGAGTTATGAACTATGAAACAGGAGTTCGAAGATAGTGGTTTCGGGTTATAAGATACAAGTTGCTAGTTTCAGGTTACTGGTTATTTCTCTGAATTAGTTATATTTTCTACTGACTACTCATCAAAGACAGCGAGTCAGCAATATCTTTATTTGATGGGTGGTAGCGAAACACATTAAAGCATTAGTCCTTCAACAATTTTGCTACAACAAAGTCGCAGATAATAATTTCCTTTTGCAGGCTCAAGTATGCCACAACATACTTTTTTTTGTAACTCACACATTGATAACCCAGATCTTTCCATCTGGTATAACTACACAACCTGTTGTCGACAGTATTAATGGAGAGGTCGGCAAAGAATTCAAAAACGCCATCAACGAATTTCTTTGCAGTGAGTGGCATTCCTTTTCCTTCAATAAAATAGGAGACTTCGGCAACAGAAGTGGCCGCCTCTTGCAAAATGCTTACTTTCCTTTTGCCCATGTCTCAATCAATTGATAAGCATGTGCTTTGCCTTCGGTTAGTGTTAATTTTTTTTGTGGGGGATTTTTGGTCGCGGCCATTTGCTGCAATTGCTCGAACTTTTGCTCTTCAACAATTACATATTTCTTTTTATCGATAGTGACCCTTTCCATAAAATCATTTTTGTAAAAATAGGTAATAGTAAAAGATTTGTAACACAAATTTGAGGGGATGAGTTAGAAGATACAAGTTTCTTATTTTTTCAGGTACAGTCCAATTATCATCAAGGCGAGGGTTAGGAATACGCCGATGACCCATTTGAATTGGTCCGATATTTTATCTTTCAGTTTAATCTCTAGTTGAAGCAAATCTTCTTTAATAAGGCTTTTATATTCGCTTGCATTCGTTTTTACCTCGTCAACAATCACTTCATCTATAACTTCCACAAATTGCAGTGCTTTCTCCTCAGTGAGGGATAAATCATTCCTAAGAATATCGTATAACTTTATTTGTGCAATGTTCATTAGTAATCATTTATTTCGGTGAAGATAATACTTTGGCAATTGGTGAATGAAATAATCGTTATTTAATATAAAACCAATCATTCCACTAATCATCCACTATAGACAGCTCGGCAGCGATACCTTAGTTTGAAGGAATATAATCTCCCTCCACAAACCTCTTCTATCTTATTTGTCAACTATTTGTAAAGAATACCCAACCTTGCCTACTATTCAATACCAATAAGGGTTCCACAGCTTCAATAGGTTTGCTGGTGATCGTATACGCTCTATACTCCTTAAAAAGAATATTCAAATTGGAAGAAACAAGCTGCCATTTAGCAAACCGACCTCCACAATGACGACTTAGAAAGCTCTTTTATTGCGTTACTTACTACTTATCACTTACAACTTGCAACTCATATTTCATACTTCATATTTCATATCTTCCTCTCCGTTACATTTGCACCTCAAAAAATAAATAGTAATGAGTTTGCAAGCTGGAATTGTGGGGTTGCCAAATGTGGGTAAATCGACGTTGTTTAATGCAGTAAGTAATAGCGCAAAAGCACAGGCGAGCAACTATCGCTTCTGTACTATCGAGCCTAATGTTGGATTGGTAGACGTGCCTGATACAAGAATAGATAAACTAGCGGAACTGGTAAAACCCAACCGTACAGTGCCTACTCAGTTGGAAATAGTAGACATCGCAGGATTGGTGAAAGGGGCGAGCAAGGGAGAAGGATTGGGTAATAAATTCTTGGGAAACATAAGGGAAGTAGATGCTATCATACACGTAATCAGGTGTTTTGAAGATGAAAATGTACTGCGCGAAGAAGGTGCCATCAACCCGGTTAGCGACAAAGAAATAATTGATACTGAGCTTCAACTGAAGGACCTGGACAGCGTGGAAAAGAAGTGGAGTAAGGTAGAAAAAATGGCAAGAGTGGGTAGCGATACAAAAGCGAAAGCTGAGTTCGAAATCTTAACTCGCTGCAAAGATTGTTTGCTGCAAGGGAAGAGTATCCGCACTTTGGGACTGACAAAAGAAGAAAAACTGGCAACCGCAGATTTGTTTTTATTGACAGATAAGCCTGTTTTGTATGTTGCTAATGTTGACGAAGCAAGCATGCACACGGGTAACAAATATTCTGAAGCTTTGAAGGCAGCAGTAAAAGAAGAAGATGCAGAAGTGATTGTGATGAACAACAGCATTGAAGCACAGATTGCAGAGTTGGAGAATGCAGAGGACAAGGAAATGTTTATGGATGAATACAAAATGACGCAGCCTGCATTGAACCGTTTGATTCTTTCTGCTTACAACCTTTTAGGGCTGGAAACTTATTTTACAGCGGGTGTGCAGGAAGTGCGTGCATGGACTATTCACAAGGGGTGGAAAGCGCCTCAAGCAGCAAGTGTAATTCATACCGATTTTGAAAAAGGGTTCATCAAAGCAGAAGTTATCGCTTTTGAA
Source organism: Chitinophagaceae bacterium (assembly GCA_947452925.1). GTDB lineage: Bacteria > Bacteroidota > Bacteroidia > Chitinophagales > Chitinophagaceae > Parasediminibacterium. The sequence goes on from CANGFK010000026.1 coordinate 9,831, forward strand.
GACTTTGTAAAGTATGGTAGTGAAGCTGCTTGCAGAGACAATGGAAGATTGAGAATTGAAGGAAAAGAATACATCGTGAAGGATGGCGACGTAATGCACTTTAGGTTTAATGTGTAGGAAGTAGTGGTAAATCATAAGTCGTAAGTAATAAGTAAAGCATAAGAAAGAAAATGGGTAATTGACAATTGTCAATTACCCATTTTCAATTATTGCTTATGCCCTGTGGTGATCGGCACGCCAGTTTTTGATTGATTCTTTAATTTGTTTGGGAGCAAGGTTTTGCTCTATAGCCTTAGTTACTAAATCTAGATACTCTGCATCTGAAGCAAAACGAAGGGCAATAATTTGATGGATAGTCAGCTTATCACTTAGTGGTTTGCCCGTAAGAATAAAATGACGCAGGCTTTCTTCGGCACGGATTGCCCTGTCCTGAACTTTTAGTGGGAATGTTCTGATGAAAACAAAAAAAAAGCCCAATATCACTGCTATCAGACAAATGAGCGATGCGGAATAAAGGTTTTCCTTTGCTGAATGCGCTAAATTGATAAATGACCCAATGAGTAAAGCTAAAATAGCCAGAAAGGAGACGACGTGATAACCGATTACAAAACGGGGGTGATTCTTAAAATTCTGTTCTTTCATTTTGTTGTTTTTTAGTTGATTGATGAAAATAAATTGTGTGGTGAAGTTATAGATTTTGGTATAACAAAGGGCAGTTGATTATATTAACAAACTGCCCTTTGTAGATTGGTGACTGAAGAATTATGCTAGTCCTTTGTTAAATGCACCTTCGTCATATCATAATACTGATTCTGTAATTCGTGTACATATTGTACATGAGGGTTATGACGCTTATCTTCTCTGTACCACATTTCGAAATGGGAGAAGTCGCCCGAATCTGGTGTTACTAACCTGAATGCACCCTTGGTAAATTTAATTTGTCCTTGTTCATCTCTTACTGGAGTAAAATTCAGGTCGAGCATTGCCTTAGTAGATAAAGGGATAGGAATCAGGTGACTTGGCTCAAACCAAAAGTCCTGAACATTGGTTAATACCTGCACTAAATGTTGGTCCTTCTGAAGCCCTATCACTTCACCGTCCCATACTTTTCCTTCGTACTCGGCTTGCAAGTAATCGCCGATTTGAATGTCTTGAAACTTAATCATAATGGTAGCAATTTATTTTGGAGGACAATGTAGTAATAAAATTTGTTTTCGCAATAAAATTTGTCTAATAAATGGCTTATTGTTTTCTACAAAAAATTCACACTGACAGATAAGGATAAAAAAAAGCCCTTGTAGAGACAAGGGCCGGAACATGAGAAAATTCTACTGTACTTTTTGCTATTGAATGAATCGATGCAAAAGTGAATGAGTAGTGTTAAGGAATTATTAAGCTAATATGATTTTAATGTTAGTATTCTATGATTTTCTTTAGGGATTTTTTTATTAAGTCAATATTATCTTATTGTTAACTAATAAATTATTTGGAACATTACGGGGCTATACCTCTATTTTTGCCGCACAAATTTTACTATAGATGGGACTTAACACGATTGGCAGTTTCTTTATGCCGAAGAATAAAATCTTCTACGAATTGTTTGAACAAGTAGCGGATACCGTTGAGGAAATGGGAGAGCAGTTGAAGAAAGTAGTTGCAGAACCAGATCGTGATAAGAGACTTCCTCTCATTAAGTATGTAGAAGACCTAGAGCACAGAAACGATGACCACACCCATAAACTTTTTACCGAGTTAGGTAGAAACTTCATTACCCCTTTTGATCGCGAAGACATACATTACCTTGCCACTTCACTGGATGATATCTGCGATTTGATTTACAGTTCTGCTAAGAAAATTAACTTTTATAACATCAACCCCAACGATACAGGAATTCAAAAGATGGCTGATTTGATTGGACAGGGATGTAGCGAAATCAAGATAGCTGTCTATGGCCTGCGTGACATGAACAACTTGCGCAGAATGACAGAGGCTTTGGTGAAAGTGAACAGTGTGGAAAATCAGGCAGACGATGTGTTCGATATGTGTATTGAGCATTTATTTGAAACTGAAGTTGATGCAAAAGAAGTAATTAAGAAAAGAGAGATTTATCAGGCAATGGAAATTGCTACTGATAAGTGTGAAGATGCGGCCAATGTTATAGAAAGTATTATTATCAAATACTCTTAATTGATTACTCTCTCAGAGCGAATTTGCTCTTACATAAACAACTGAACGTTTATTGAAGGCAATCAAAAACTAGCTACTTTATGTTTATTTTACTAATCGTAATCATAGTACTTTCTTACATCTTTGATTTTATTAACGGGTTTCACGATTCTGCCAATTCTATTGCAACCATCGTATCCACCAAGGTACTAACGCCGTTTCAAGCGGTGGTTTGGGCTGCTTTCTTCAACTTTGCTGCATTCTTCATTTCCAAATATGTATATCACGAGTTTGGTATTGGTAACACAGTTGCCAAGTGGGTAAACGCAGACTTTATTAATCTTCAGGTAATACTCTCTGGAATAGTTGCTGCCATTATATGGAATCTGATTACGTGGTGGTTTGGTATTCCTTCTAGTTCCTCTCATACTTTGATGGGTGGTTTCGTAGGTGCTGCATTGGCACACGCAGGTGGGTTTACAAATGGTACCACTACTGTTATCAACTATGCTAAAGTTGTTCCTACCTTCTTATTCATCTTTCTTGCTCCGTTGATAGGGATGATTATTGCCTTCTTTATTACGATATTGATTGTACACATATGTAAGAAAAGTAATCCTTATAAGGCAGATAAATGGTTTAAGAAGCTACAGTTGTTGTCTAGTGCTGCCTTTAGTTTGGGGCACGGGGGCAATGATGCACAAAAAGTGATGGGTATTATTGGTGCAGCAATCATTTTCTATCAAGGAAAGCTGGGGCATAAATTAACTTTCAATCAGTTTGCCGACGAATATCCATGGGTTCCTTTCTGCAGCTTTTTAGCCATTGCATTGGGTACGTTGAGTGGTGGTTGGAAGATAGTGAAAACGATGGGAACAAAGATTACCAAAGTAACTCCTTTGGAAGGCGTAGCCGCTGAAACAGCCGGAGCAATTACCCTTTTCTTAACCGAACATTTCAAAATACCTGTATCTACTACACATACTATTACTGGTTCTATCATTGGCGTTGGTGCAACCAAACGCTTGAGTGCAGTAAGGTGGGGCGTAACAATCAATCTATTGTGGGCCTGGATAGTTACCATACCTATTTCTGCTTTGATGGCAGCGTTGATTTATTATTTCTTCAACCTTTTCTTACCGCACTAATAACAACGGATACAATGTTTTGCACAAGCAGAATGGAGTCATTTACCTCTGCTGCGAATTAAGAAAAAATCTTCTTTTCTATTTCCTGTAAAACGTGGTTCTTTGCAATTATGTACAAACTACTCAGATCTATTTTATTCAATTTTAATACAGAGGCTGTTCATCATTTTAGTATGAACAGCCTTTCTTTTGCGTGCAAGATTGGCTGGTTAAAGAAGATTATCAGTAATCAGTTTTCTTATCAGCACCCAAGTCTGGAAAAAGAAGTCTTTGGATTGAAGTTTAGTAATCCGGTGGGTTTGGGTGCTGGTTTCGATAAGAATGCACTGTACCTGACGGAGTTGGAAGCACTTGGCTTTGGCTTTGTAGAAATAGGTACGGTGACACCCAAACCACAATCGGGTAATGAGCAACCACGACTTTTCCGTTTGCCAAAGGATAAGGCCTTGATAAACAGAATGGGGTTTAATAATGATGGGGTGGAAGTGATTGCAAAAAGATTGGGGGAGTGGAAGCGGCAGAGGCAGTCTCCCGTTAACCGTCAACCGCAATCCGTTAGTAAGCAAGCAACGGTCAACGGATTAATCGTTGGTGGTAACATTGGAAAGAATAAAGTGACGGCTAATGAGGATGCATGGAAAGACTATGAAATTTGCTTTAATGCCTTGTTTGATGTAGTCGATTATTTTGTGGTGAATGTGAGTAGTCCTAATACGCCTGGTCTGAGAGAATTGCAAGAGAAAGATGCATTGAGGAAGATATTGGCGAACTTGCAATCCATCAATCAGCAAAAAGAAAACCCTAAACCTCTATTGTTAAAGATAGCACCAGATTTGACCAACGAACAATTGGATGATATTGTAGATCTTGCCCTTGAAGTGAAACTAGCGGGATTGGTAGCAACGAATACAACGATAAGCCGGAATAATTTAGTTACACCTTCCACCGAAGTAGAAGCCATTGGAATGGGAGGACTGAGTGGAAAGCCTGTGCAGAAACGTAGTTCTGAAGTGGTTACTTACCTGTCTAAACAACTAAAAGGACAGATACCTATTATTGCAAGTGGAGGAATCTTTACAAGCGATGATGCCAAAGAAAAGCTAGAGGCAGGTGCAACTTTAATACAAGTCTGGACTGGATTTGTATATGAAGGCCCTGCTATTGCCAAGCGTATTTGTGAGGGTTTAGTATAACTTGCATCCTTAATCTTTCCTGTAATAAATAATTTCTGACACAAAGGTTTTTTCTATCTCTGCCGTCTAAGCATAAATAAACAACTAGATTTATGCAATTATTCAGGCTCAGACACAACATCACGGTAGTTATCCTATTCATTTTATTGCTTTGTAATAGTAAAGCAATCAGTCAGTACAATACCCTTTGGATTCCAGATACATTAGCTGGGCCTACTTTTAATTTAAACATTAAAGACACTTTTGCTCAAATCTTACCTTCTGGAAATCAAACTATTACCGGAGGAATTAATGGGAAATTCTGGGGGCCAACGCTAATCATTAATAAGGGCGATTCTGTACACATGAATGTACACAATTACCTAAACGATTCTACTACTTTACATTGGCATGGTATGCACCTTCCTGCAGTGATGGATGGAGGGCCGCATCAGGTAATTCCGCCAGGTACTATCTGGAAACCTTACTGGAAAGTAACCAATGATGCGACTACCTTGTGGTATCATCCTCATTTGCATGAGATGACCGAAGCGCAAATTACTAAAGGCATTGGTGGATTGATAATAGTAAGGGATAGTGTTGAATCTGCTTTGGCATTGCCAAGAACTTATGGGGTAGATGATATACCTATCGTATTGTCTGATAGGAAATTTAGTTCCAACCAGTTTACTGTGGCACCCTATGGCGATAGCATGATGACCAACATGACGCTCAGGGCTAAGTATACCATTCCGGCACAGGTAGTGCGTTTACGAATATTAAATGGTGCGGTAGAACGTTCCTTCAACTTGGGGTTCAGTGATGGCAGAAAGTTTTATGTAATAGGTTCTGATGGTGGGTTATTGAGTAAACCAGATTCTTCTCTTACCAGATACCTGATTCATGCAGGAGAAAGAGTAGAAATTTTAATAAATTGTACTGGTCAAAGTGGTACTTCCTTTGATATAAAAGCGTACAACTCTACCTTAGCTCAATCAGTTGCTGGTGGAGATGTATTTCCTAATGGTCCTTTCTATAACTACTTAGCTAGAAAAGATTTTAATGTATTGCATGTAGTAGTGGGTGCGCAAACAAGCAATCCGATTACTAAAATACCAACAGCACTGAGAACAGTAACCCCATTATCTGCTTCCAGTGCAGATATTACCAGAGCGCTAACTATTATAGATACTACGATTGCAGGCGTAACAGGTGCGGCATTTGTGTTGAATCATAAGGTGTTTGATATCAATTACAACAACTATACAGTTCCTTTGAATAATACAGAAATATGGCAAATAACCAGTACTTCCAATTTCGGACACCCCTTCCATATTCACGATGTAGAATTTAATATTTTATCGGTAGGTGGTGTGGCACCTGTTGCATCGCAGGCTGGATGGAAAGATGTAGTATTTGTACCTAGTAAAAGTACCGTAAAGTTTATTGCCAAGTTCGATGACTTTGCTGATACTGCCCATCCATTTATGTATCATTGCCACATTGCATTGCACGAGGATGAAGGTATGATGGGGCAGTTTATTGTGAAGAATACCAGCAGCCTTCCTTTAAATTTATTGAGTTTTACTGCTGGATACAGCAACGCTTTTGTTTCGTTGAAATGGAGTGCTAGCAATCAATCAGGTACAAAATATTTTACCATAGAACGTAGTGCTGATTATAATAAATGGGCAACTATCAATACCGTGAATGCTACCAA
>CANGFK010000027.1 GCA_947452925.1 Chitinophagaceae bacterium
AAAGAAACAGTAGGAAGATATAGTCTTGTCTTTAAGCAGTCAACCGTTGACCGATTACCGTTAACCGTTTATCCTAATCCTGCAAAGAGTTCTGTTGTTGTAAAAGGAAGTCATATTGCTTCAGTACAAGTGGTAGATAATATAGGAAGGGTGGTGAAGACTGTTTCGTTGAAAGATGCAATGAACCCTATCTTATCTGTGGGTGGGTTGCAAGCAGGGGTATATCATCTGCGGGTGCAGACAACGGATGGTAAGGTGAGCAATGTTGGAATGATAGTTAATTGATAATTTACAATTGATAATTGATATAGTGCAGCTCTAATCAGATTGGGGGCTGCACTTTTGTTTTATAGGTGTTCCGTTATAGAAAGGGTATATTTGTAGAAATGGGTGAAAATGACAGATAACGAATTGAAGGAATTGGTGGCGGGGTTAGCGGTTTCGCAAGCAAAAACAGCTGCGCAAATGGCAAGAACTGATGCACAGTTTGCAAGAACAGAGGCGCAAATGGCGAGGACTGATGAAAAGTTAGAAAAAATGGGCATCTCCCTTGGGGGTATCACCAATAATGCTGGTAGCATCACTGAAGAGTATTTTTATAACTCTATGAAGGAGAAACCTTTTTTGGGAGGGGTAAAATATGATACAGTGGATAGAAATATTAAAGGGAACTTTTCGAAGGTGCGGGATGAATTTGATATAGTGATGTACAATGGTGATTCGATAGCCTTGATAGAATGCAAATCAAAAGCACACGAGAATGACTTAATAAAGCTGATTGAGAGGAAAGCTTCAAATTTTAAGGAGCTGTTCCCTTATTATAAAAATTATAAGATTTATTTGGGGCTTGCTAGTTTTTGTTTTTATGATGATTTGGAAACAATGGCAAAACAAAATGGAGTTGCTATCCTAAAACAAAAAGGGGATGTGTTAGTGATAGAAGCAGATAATCTGAAGGCATATTAATTGACAATTAATAATTGATAAAGTGCAGTTACTACGTGGGGTGGGGCTGCACTTTTTGTTTTACAAGCTTCTACTATCAAAAGGGTATATTTGTAGAAATAGACGGTAATGACAGATAGTGAATTGAAAGAGTTGGTAGCAGGGTTGGCAGTTTCTAACGATAGATTAACCGCTAAAATGGATAGAACTGATGAGCTGATGAGGAAGAATGCCGAGCAGATGAAAAAGAATGCTGAACAGATGAAGAAAACTGACGAGCAGATGAAAAAGAATGCCGAGCAAGTGAAAAAAGATGAAGCGAAACTAGCAAGGATGGGCTTCACACTAGGAAGCATGTCCAACAACCACGGGGAGAGTACAGAGGAGTATTTTTACAATTCACTTTATGATGACCCAAGACTAGGCATCATTAAGTTTGATGAAATTACTAAAAACATTCATGGTAAAATAGCAAGGCTAGAAGATGAATTTGATATAGCTATGTATAATGGCAACAACATCGCATTGATTGAGTGCAAGTATAAAGCCCATGAAAAAGATGTAATGAACCTGATAGAAAAGAAGGTGCAAAACTTTAAGCAATTGTTTCCTTATTATGCCAACCATACCTTTTACCTAGGCATTGCAAGCTTTTCCTTCTACCCCAAACTCGAAGATCTAGCAAAAGAAAAAGGGGTAGCCATCCTTAGGCAAAAAGGAGAAGTAGTAGAAATAGAAGCAGACAACCTGAAAGCATATTGATAATTGATAATTGATATAGTGCAGCTTCTCATCAGATTGGGGGCTGCACTTTTGTTTTATGGTGTTCCGCTGTAGAAAGGATATATTTGTAGAAATAGGTGGTTATGACAGATAACGAATTGAAAGAGTTGGTAGCAGGGTTGGCGGTTTCTAGCGATAGATTAACCGCTAAAATGGATAGAACTGATGAGCTGATGAGGAGATATACAAAAATAAAAGTAGTTTGAAGATATGTTTAGTTTCTATGTAGATTTGGAAAATTAAAAATAATATAATGCCTGAAATAAGTAGATTCTATGGATTGGTGATTTATATGTTTTTAATGACCATAACCCACCTCATTTCAAAGTGAAGTATAGTGAATTTGAAGCCAATATATTCATAGAGAATGGTGCACTTTTAAATGGGGATTTGCCTGTCAGTAAATTAAAATTAGTTCAGGCTTGGGCTGAAATTCATAAAGATGAATTGCTGTTGATGTGGGAGAGTAAAAATTTTCATAAAGTAAACCCATTACAATAATGATAAAAGTAATAGAGATACAAAAAGTGGAGTCTTATGCTGTAGAATGTAAGTTCAATAATGGGATTTCAAAAAAATTAGATGTATATCCACTTATTCAAAATCATAAAAACTTGGATGGAATTGACAAATTGCTTGATGAACAGGTTTTTAAAAACGTGCGAATCGGCGAAATGGGTGAACTTGTATGGGATAACATCATTAAATGCCAGTATAATGGAGAAATAACCCTTATGAATTATGATATTTCTCCAGAGTTTGCTTTTGTTCATGCGAAATAACATTTGTATAAAAAGAGAACGGTCTTACCAATTGGAGTACTCGACTGCCTAAAGCCTTCAGCGAAGCTGGTCACTTTTGTAAAATAGTCAACTCAGTTTCTTGCCGGAACATGCTTATGTGAATTGAAGTGCAGCTCTCATCAGATTGGGGGCTGCACTTTTTATATTCAATAACCTCACTTTATCGTCCTCAATTGCGTCCTCATTTCAGTAACTCTTGTTAATTATCTACAGTTGTGTCACTAGAATGGGCATAACAATTTGTTTACATTGGCTCAAAACTTTTACTTTTACGCCCCTTCCTCAGGGATTTTTTAATTTAAAGAACGACTACATGAGTAAAATAACTGCTGCCATTACCGCTGTTGGTGGATTTGTACCAGAAACAAAGTTGACCAACTTTGACCTGGAGAAAATGGTTGACACCAACGACGAATGGATTAGGACAAGAACAGGTATTTCGGAAAGAAGAATATTGAAAGAACCGGGTACTGCCACCAGCGATCTGGGCGTGCCTGCAGTGTTGGACTTGTTGAGTAAAAGAGGAATTGACCCTGCCGAAATTGACTGCGTCATCTGTGCAACCGTTACGCCAGACATGTTTTTCCCTTCTACTGCCAACATCATCTCTCACAAAGTGGGTATGACTAATGCTTTTGGTTATGATTTGAGCGCTGCCTGCAGTGGATTCTTATTTGCGCTGACCACAGGTGCCAGCTACATAGAAAGCGGTCGTTACAAAAAGGTAGTAGTAATTGGTGCCGACAAAATGAGTAGCATCATAGACTATACCGAGCGTAACAATTGTATCATCTTTGGCGATGGCGCTGCTGCTGTATTGCTAGAACCTAATACAGAGGGATATGGTGTGCAGGATAGCTTGTTGAAAAGTGATGGCATTGGGAAAGATTTTCTATACATAAAAGGTGGCGGTTCGCTGAGGCCTGCTACTGTGGAAACAGTGATGGCAAAGGAACATTACATTCATCAGGAAGGTAAAACAGTGTTTAAATATGCTGTTACTGGCATGGCAGATGTGAGTGCAGAATTGCTGGAAAGAAATGGGCTTACTGGTGATGATGTTGCTTGGTTGGTGCCACATCAGGCTAACCTGCGCATAATAGATGCTACTGCAAAAAGAATGGGATTGCCATTGGAAAAAGTGATGATTAACATTGCCCGCTATGGCAATACAACGGCTGCTACCATACCACTTTGTTTGTGGGATTGGCAAGACAAACTAAAGAAAGGAGACAATATTGTACTCGCTGCCTTCGGTGGAGGCTTCACCTGGGGCGCAACCTTGGTGAAATGGGGAGTGTAAATAGTTATGAGTTAATAGATAGTAGATATTAGTTAAAGAAAGAGGAAACAGAGTTAATTACTTTGTTTCCTCTTCTCTTTTTTGCTTACTTGTGTCTTAAAACTTACGCCTAAATTCTATTTCAACTCCACCCATTCACTCAGGTTGTTATTGATGCTGAGGGTGGCAACAAATAATTGGCTGTCTAAATCATAGGGTAATGAAGGGTCTTTCCGGTCAATACTAGCTGTTAATGGGGCATTAATTATCTTTATCAGAGTTGCATTATCTATCGTTGCCTTCTCTAAGCAACTACGGAACTTAAAAATAGCAAACCCTTTTATCTTGACTTCTCCATTATACTTAAATGTATAGCTGGAATTACTCTTCTTAATAACCTCCGGCTTTGCAGGCAATGAACTGTCTATCCAGCTCATGGGCGGCACAATTGCAGGAAGGGCATAGTAGTTTTCTCTCAGGCTATCTGCCCATCCATTGGTGTTTCGCACCAGATCCTGACTACTGAAAAAGGCACTTCCCTCTGTTAGCTTCATCCCTCTCAGCGCAATTATCTGACTAGGCAATTCTGTCTTATCCCTCCACGCAGCGTTTATGTTTGCTTTGTAAATGCCATGCCCAATGTATAGGTGTTTGCCATAAGTATGCTTGCTCCACCAATCGAGTAACTCGTTGTAGGGACATTGGTTGTGGCTACATTCCCAGTAAATCTGTGGCGCCACATAATCTATCCATCCCATTCTCAACCACAACAATATATCGGCATATAGATTATCATAACTCGTAGTACCTGCGGTGGTTTTACTTCCTTCTAGGTCCTGACTCTTATTTCTCCATACTCCAAAAGGACTGATGCCAAACTTTACACGAGGATTGGTCTCCGTAATTACATCATATATATTCTTGATAATGCTATCGCAATTGCTCCGTCTCCATGCATCTTTAGTCATTCCTTTCCCATATTTCAAGTAGGTTTTTTCGTCGGGGAAAGCTTTTCCTTCAATCGGATAGGGGTAGAAGTAGTCGTCCATGTGTACGCCATCAATATCATAACGGGTCACAATGTCTTTTACCACTTTACTTACAAAAGCCCTTACCTCAGGAATACCCGGATTAAAATACCTGATGGTGCCATAGGTTAAAAACCACTCGGGATGGGTATGAATGATATGAGAAGCAGCAATGGATGAATGTTTAATATTGGCAACAGCCCTGTAAGGATTGATCCATGCATGGAATTCCATTCCACGTTTATGGGTTTCTTCAATCATAAACGCCAATGGATCATAGGATGGTGCTACACCCTGTCTGCCCATAAGGTATTCGCTCCAAGGTTCAAACTCAGATGGATAGAAAGCATCCGCTGCGGGACGAATCTGAACGAATACTGAATTAATACCATTACGCTGATGAATATCAAGCAGTTTAATGAACGATGCCTTTTGCTCTTCGGCTGAGAGCCCTTTCTCACGTGGCCAATCAATATTCCCGATTGTAGCAATCCATACTCCCCTGAATTCAAAGTTCACTTGTCCATAAAGTTGAGCGAATGAAAAGAGGAAAAGTACTATGATTGATGAAACAATATTTTTCATGTGGCGAAGATAAGATTGTAAGCAATTGATATGCCCACAGAGGGAGGCGCACTGAACAATTTTAACGACAACAATCAGGTAGGCTAGCCCGACTAAATATTCCTATTGCTGTATTATTAGCGTAAACCCTTGAATAAAATAGTAAAGGAAAACGTTTGCGCTAAAAACAACCCTTTGAAGAATGAAGATTAGCTGCTATTTTCGCCGCCACAATAAGTGTGTACACAAAATAAACAACACATTTTTCCGTTTTAAAATAATCAATCAAAGAATTATGGCATACGATGTAATTGTTTTAGGAAGTGGCCCAGGTGGATACCCTGCTGCTATCCGCGCTTCTCAACTAGGTTTTAAAGTAGCTATCATTGAAAAAGAAAGCTTAGGTGGTGTTTGCCTCAACTGGGGTTGTATCCCTACAAAAGCTTTGTTGAAGAGTGCCCAAGTGTATGACTACCTAAAGCATGCTGGCGACTATGGTCTTACTGCAACAGGTGTAGACAAGAATTTTGAAGGTGTTGTAAAACGTAGCCGTGGAGTAGCTGACAAGATGAGCAAAGGCGTTCAGTTCTTGATGCGTAAAAATAAAATTGACGTGATAATGGGCTATGGCAAAATAAAAGCTAAAGGCCAAGTGGAAGTTACCGCTGCTGATGGAAGCAAATCCATAGTAGAAGGTAAATATATTGTTATTGCAACAGGTGGACGTGGTCGTCAATTACCAAATCTACCAATTGATGGTAAGAAAATAATTGGTTACAGAGAAGCAATGGTGTTGCCTACACAGCCAAAAAGCATGATTATCGTTGGTAGTGGTGCAATAGGCGTTGAGTTTGCTTATTTCTACAACAGCATGGGTACTAAGGTAACTATCGTGGAATTTTTACCTCGTATTGTGCCTGTGGAAGATGAAGATATCAGTAAGGAATTGGAAAAAGCATATAAGAAACAAGGTATTGAGATAATGACCAATGCTTCTGTGGAAAGTGTTTACTTGAGCGAAACAGACGTTAAAGCTAAAGTGAAATTGCAAGATGGTAGCTTTGTTACCCTTGAAGCAGACATCGTTTTGAGTGCTGTTGGTGTGGTAGCTAACATCGAAAATATTGGCTTGGAAGAGTTGGGTATCAAAACTGAAAAAGGAAAGATTGTTACAGATAAATATGGTCAGACTAATGTTGCTGGTATTCTGGCAATTGGTGATGCTACTCCGGGACAAGCTTTGGCACACGTCGCAAGCAAGGAAGGCATCAATGCTGCTGAGTTTATTGGTTACAACGAGAAGAAATTGAGTCATTTGCCTGATGCAATCGATTATGGCAATATTCCGGGTTGTACTTATTGCACACCTGAAATTGCAAGCGTTGGTATGACAGAAAAAGCAGCTAAAGAAGCTGGTTATGAAGTTAAGGTTGGTAAATTCCCTTTCATAGCGAGTGGTAAGGCGAGTGCTTCTGGCAATACTGATGGATTTATTAAGGTAATTTACGATGCAAAATATGGTGAATTGTTGGGTACACACATGATTGGAACCAACGTTACCGAAATGATTGCAGAAGTGGTTACTGCAAGAAAATTGGAGACTACTGCACATGAAATATTGAATGCAGTTCACCCTCACCCAACAATGAGCGAAGGATTTAAGGAAGCAACAGCCGTAGCTTACGGTGAAGCTACCGACATATAGTTTTGTTTTGTTTGTTTCATAATGATTGATGAATAGACCCGTTGTACTCTTACAATGGGTTTTTTCTTTTAAAAGCTAAGAGAAGGGCTATCACAACTTAATGCGATAGCCCTTCTCTTAGTTTTCATAATTCATATCTCATTTCGTATTTACCTCCGCTTTCTCTCCCAAGTGCATAGCTTGTTCAACTATGCAATACACCTATCCAACATAATCGATTGGCTTGACGAGAGAAGCAATTAACCTGCCCAACATAATCAATTGTCTTGGCGAGAGAAGCAATTTACCTAACCAACATAATCAATTATCTTACCGAGCATGATCGATTGGCTTGGCGAGAGAAGCAATTAACCTAACTAACATAATCGATTGGCTTGGCAAGAGGAGCAATTAACCTACACAACATAATCGATTGGCTTGGCGAGCTAATCAATTGACTTAGCAAGCTATGCAATGCACCTTCCCAGCTATGCAATTGACAACAAAAGTCAACGCTTTGTGTCCTTAAAGTGCAACGCTCTTATCTAAATTAGAACTTCCTCTGTGTTTCTCTGTGTTAATATCTCTGCGAATCTCTGCGGTTATTCTTCTCTTTCTATCCCAACAAAAAAGGCTACCACATACCTGCGATAGCCTTCTTTATCCTTCAACTTATAACTTAATACTTACAACCTAACACTTAACACCCCTTTAGGGGACGGGGGTTATTTCATAAACACCTCAAAACCACCAGCATCTGTAGAACTCAGGTTAGTAACAACCACATTCACCCAAGTGGCAGGCAAAACAACACTAGTAAATCCATTCACTCGCACAGTTTGTGCAGCACTACCACCCACATTCAATATAGACAACATTGCTTTCTCCGTATTGGTAAATATTCTTAATGGATTAATGCCCGACAATCCAATAACACCAGCTTCGCCAATAGTATGAACAATACCCGCACTTGGTACAGCATGAGTAAAATATTTTTCGTCCAATACCACCATGGCATCGGCAACACCTTTGTCCGTTTCTGCCACCACTCGTGCATTTGTCAAAATAGAATTCGTCTTAATCATCAAATTATGTTGAGCCACTTCCACCAATGTCGTAATCTCATTATGCTGTTGCAACAGTACTGCTTGTCTTAGTTTAAGACTAGCCAAATAAGAAATGTCGGCGTGATAAACAGTAATATCCAAAGTACTAGGCACCGCCACTGTATTTGTTTTCACAAGAGAAGTGTCTACATCAGTAATTTCCGATGTTCTGATAACCGACACGCCCAGCCTGCTTTTTGTTTGTGCGGAAGTAAGCGTAATTTTTGCTGCGGTCAATATTACTTCATTAGAAGCAGTATTAGTGTCCATTGTTGTAAATTGTGCTGTTGTAATTGGTGCTGTAACTGTAATTGGCGTTGCCATAACTTTAAGTTTTAAGTGTTAATTAATTTTCAACCTTTTCAACCTAATAAGTAGTTAGCAATTCTGTTGGCGAACATTCAATTTTATAATGAACAACCATAAACTTTAGAACTTACCGTGAAGAGCGGGGCTTTTTCTTTTCCGCTTATCTGATGCAAGAGTAGACTATTCACTCGCAACCCAGCGTATGATTCTAATCATACAAATTTCATTTGGTAGAAATACTGATGAGATTAGAGTAATATGTATGGATTTGAGGTGAATTATGTTCAGGATGAATGAAATACGAGGAAGGTTTCGCTCAAAGCAAAGCCTTTTCTAATAAACAGGACAACTACGATTCTATTTCAATTATCAATTATTAACTATCAGTTCTCATTCTCCCCTCTCACATTGCAACCAACCTGCAACCTGACTTTATTTGGTTGAACTCAAATAAAACATACCGCCTTTTACTTAAGAAAGGTTTCGCTTTGAGCGAAGCCTTCCTTAATATAGACTGAAGGTTTTGACCTTTTTTATTTATCCCTAAAGCCCTTTTCGACTGTCCAATCGTACAATTCCTTGGAAGATTTTACGCCCAACTTCTTGAAAATGCTTTTAAGCCTACTTTTATAAGCATCGGTAGAAATGCATAGTTCTTCTGCGCTCTCGGAATATGTTTTATGTAAACGCATATATCTTATAACAGATAGTTCACGTTCGGTTAATGACTCTAAGCCTTCCTCTAGTTGTTTACTCGGCATTGCCAGCCTCTTTTTTACAAATAAGTATAGTTCTGGGTCATCGTAATATTCTTTCCCTTGCATTACTTCGGTCATCGCCTCTAGCAAACGCACTGGAGGATAGCAATTGGCTTTGCTACAATGTCCGTTTGCACCAGATTTTACTAATTGTACGATGGCTTCTGCACAAGTGATGTCACTAAAAGCCAATACTGGGATGGAAGGATATTCCTTTTTAATCCAAGCGGTGGTGTCATAGCCATTCATATAGGGCATTTTGATGTCCATCAGTACGATGGCAGGCGTGTAGTTTTCGGTAGGAAAACGACTAACAAAATCTTGTCCATGGTTATAGGAGTGAACCTTGAAACCATGGGGTAACCCTTCGAGGTGTGCAGTCAGGTAATCTCTGAATGATGGGTAGTCATCAATGAAAGCAATTGGAGTCAATGTATTTTTATTTATATAGTCTAGAATTCTGTTGTATTGGAATAATCAGCTTATCAAAAATAAAGTAAATTCTGGATACGAGCATTCTCTTTTATAAAATCACCCGCTCGGGTGATTTTTTAGTTTTAAGCCATAGGGCTATAGTTATCCTAAATGGGGTGAAACCCACTACCAGACTTATTTACAATTAAAAGTAGGTTATTGGAAAAATCAATGGTTTTGAAAATTCACCCGAACGGGTGTTTTTTATGCGGATGGTGCCCAATATTTTCACAGAATAATTATTTAATATTCCGTCTGAGAAGCGGGATATAACTGACTTGAATACAATGGTGATTGCTAAAACAAATAAACCCTTACTCTTTTTAATTACCCTACTTATTGTGGGGTCATTGGTCAATATCAACATATTTGGTCCCACTACACTGTCTGCCTACTTCTTTTATACCATACTTGGTGCTTTATTGGCTGTAATTGCTGGGGTAGGGCTCTTAAAAAGCAAGCAACCAATTCAGATTAACAATCCCCTTCCAATTCTTTTGCTTGGGTTATTGGCAGTCTATTATATTATCAATGGATTGATAAACAAACAGGGTGGCATCAATTTACGGCACTATGTCATTTTGGTGGATGCAGTATTGCTGGTAAGCTATTGTATGCTAATAAGCAAGGAGAGTATTAGCCTATTAGCCATCAGTAAAATCATCACTGTTATTGCAGCCATAGAGTCAATAATTTGTATCTTACAGCAATTGGGGATAGTGGCAAGTCAAGACAACCTATTTAAAGTTACGGGTAGTAATGTGAATCCCAATGTAACTGCGATGTTTCTGGCAATGGCTGTACCTGCTTTGTTATTGGTACTATTTAAAGGAAGCAAAATCTATCTTCTCTTTGCTATTGCCTCTTTCTCTCTTTCACTAGTTGCTTTGGCTCTCATCCAATGCCGTACTGCATTTATAGGTGCAGCGGTTAGTACTGCCTTAATATTAAACCACCAATATCAACTACTCCATAAACTTAAAAGCAAATTCAATAAAGCAGTTTTAATAATCACAACAATCATTTCAATCACTTTAATCATACTTGCCTTTACCCTCTTATACCACAGCAAACAAGCATCTTCCGATGGCAGGTTATTTATCTGGAAGATTAGCTTGCAAGCTATTGCCAATAAGCCAATATTTGGTAGTGGGTATGGTCAGTTTGAGCATGATTACAACTTAGCCCAAGCCAACTACTTCGCCACCAAAGCCGCCACCCAAAAGGAAATATTTAATGCTGGCTATACACACATGAGCTACAATGAGTTTCTAGAAAACCTATTTGAGGGTGGTGTTATTGGTTTGGTGCTGTTTGTGGCATTGTTGGTAACACTTCTCTTCACCCCTTTAGGGGACGGGGGCGTGTTCTTTGCATACGCTGGCATCGCCTCTTTTACTATCATGTGCTTTTTCAACTTCACGGTTCAGGCATTGCCTGTCAGGGCTTTGTTTGTGTTGTATGCGAGTGTTTGTTGTGTAACTCCTCGTCACTTCGATGCGTTGAGAAATATGAAGCAAAGCAGCCTAAATTTACAATCAACAACTTTCCAAAAGTTGTCAAATCTTGTACGCATAAACCTTATGCCTTACGCCTTTTTCCTTACCGCTCTTTCACTCTTTCTTTTCTTCAAACTACTCACGTTATCAAAAGCTTACAATCAATGTCATACTATAGTGGAAACCCATAATGAGTTGGATAATAGCGAAGTACTGCGGCAAATGGCAACATATAAAACCGATTTAAGCCAATCTACTTATTACTGGCGAAACTATGGAGAACTACTCATGCAAACCAAACACTATGATGCTGCCATCGATAAGTTTAATATGGCTTTAGACTTCTCCTCAGACCCCAATTTATATATGCAGCTAGGTAATATCTATTCAAAAAGAGGGCGTTTTACAGATGCGATGCAGACCTATACACTTGCCTCCAACATAGAGCCCCACCGTTTTGCGCCCAAATATGGATTGATGAAGTTGTACAGTTTCGCTAAGGATTCAGCTAGCGCAAAAAATATGGCAGAAGAGATAGTCACTATGAACCCCAAAGTAGAATCGGAGAAAGTGACTTTTTATAAGACCGAAGCAAGAAAACTAATTGATAATTGAAAATGGATAATTGATAAATGAACCCGAATAAATACATACTCACTTTCTTGTTTTTTATCCTAATACTTGGTGTACAGGCACAATCAAAGTACCCTGCTACTGTAGAAGTTGTATTGCAACAGGCAAAGGGCAATAGAGTAGAATTAGAAAAGTCGCTAGACTATTTTTATAAAGGAAAGGATTCACTAAAGATTAAGGCAATTAATTTTTTAATAGAAAATATGCCTATCCACCGTTCATATAACTATTACTGGGCTGATAGCTTGGATAACCGTTTGCCTTACAACGAATTGGACTACCCCTCCTTCGATTCTTCAATAAAAGCTTTTGAAGCTTTGAAGGCAGTCACCCCAAAAATTCATCCTGTACCTAATAACTATAATGATATTGATAGCATAAAAGGCGATTACCTTATTGAGAATGTAAATCGTGCCTTTGCCGAATTGAAGCAACCATGGTCTAACAACCTCTCCTTTTCTGATTTCTGCGAGTACCTCTTGCCGTATAGGGTAAGCATAGAACCATTGGAAGATTGGAGGGGCTTATATGAAAAGAAGTTTGCTTGGATAATGGACAGCACTAAGAACCAGAAGCAAGATAGTGTAGTCGATTTCTTTGAGAATGATTGCCTCCATTGGTTCGAGAATACCTTTTTCTCAGAAACACGCAAAGAACCATTGCCACGTTTAGATGCTTTGCGGTTGCTGCACCGCAAAAAGGGTGCTTGCGAGGATAGGGCAGATGTTACTGTTTTAGAAATGAGATCGCAGGGCATACCTGCTGCGGTTGATTTTATTCCACATTGGGCAACCTCCACTTGGTCGCACTTTTTGTGGGGTGCACCCACCTTAATGAAAACACCCAAAGAAATAAATACTGGTTTAACCAAGCTAATCCCACCAGGCAAGCTAAAGCTGCCTAGAGAACCCGGTAAAGTACTACGGACAACCTACTCTAAACAAGCGGGTACATTAGCTAGTATTGTTAACCCCGATAATATCCCACAGGGATTCTTGCGCTCAGTCAATTATGTAGATGTAACCGACCAATACTGGGAAACGAAAGATGTGGAAGTGCCTATAAATCAACCTATGAAGTCTAAAATAAGTCCTGTTGCATTTATGGGAGATATTTCTGGTAATGAAGTTATTTATGCTTGTGTACTCAATTCGCAACAATGGAAGGTGGAATGGTGGGGTAGGGCAAAAGGCAACGCTGTAAAATTTAATAAGTTGGGTAAGGGTGCGGTTTACCTTCCAATGAGATACACAAACAAATTCTTGATGCCAGCGGGCTACCCAATGGCAGTGGGATACAACGAAAGCCATTTGCTACAGCCCGATACGGCGAACAGGCACACCATCCATTTGCCACAACAGGATAAATACCTGATTTACCGACCGGGCAAGAAGTATACGCTTTATTACTGGGGGAATAAATGGATTACAATCGGTACACAAACAGCAGCAGACTCCACCACAGAACTTGTGTTTGAAAAAGTACCAAAGAATGCGCTCTTGTTGCTAGTGCCAGAATACACACAGCATAAAGACCGACCCTTCGAGATAATGGAAACTGGGGAGCGGGTCTGGTGGTAACCTTCGATTGTCATGCCGTAGGCATCTAACACAAAAAAATATTTAACAACTTTTAATAACCTTTTATTTTTTAACAATTAAAACTTCGATTATGAGACAAAAATTAATGTTCCTACTATTCATCGGCACTTGTGCTTTACCGTTTACAATGAAGGCACAAACAGACACCACAAAACCCACCAACCAGTTTGAGATTGCCATCAAAAATGCTAGTTCATTGGGGTTGAGTAACAAACAGGTACAGCAGATTCGCAAACAAAACAAGGTCTTGAGAGATACCCTCTCCTTTTTAGCTACTCATCCTGATAGCACGAATACCTTTAATAAATGGGAGTTTGAAAGTGCACAATTACAAAGGATACTTCCAGATTCCAGCTACAGAAACCTATTGGTTGTTAAAAGCCAAAGTAGGATAACTGCTGATGCACAACGGATGTGGGCGGAGGCCTCTGCAAAAAATATCACTGCGGGGTACAATAAAGATAGTACCATCCAACAACTAATTACTTACCTGTTGGCAAAAAAAGTAGCCACAGATCAATATAGGAGCAATAAGATGGCTCTCGATTCTGCTATCAGACAACTAAAAGCAAATGCACCTTTTGCAGTGAGGGCAATAGCCAATCAAGATGCAAACTTTGGTATTGATTTATCCAGCCAGATTGGCTTTGCAATCAAAAACAAGAATGCATTAAATACCACACGAGATCAGATAACACAATTAATTTCTGCAAGCAAGAAAGAAAAAGAATTGGCAGCTACATTTAAAAATACAAAGGATTCCACTATCACTTTCAGTAAAACTGCTTTTGAAAGTACCCAACTAAAAGGCATTTTGTCCATGGGTCAATATGATACTTTGTTGGTGTT
Source organism: Chitinophagaceae bacterium (assembly GCA_947452925.1). GTDB lineage: Bacteria > Bacteroidota > Bacteroidia > Chitinophagales > Chitinophagaceae > Parasediminibacterium. The sequence continues at coordinate 14,319 of CANGFK010000027.1, forward strand.
ATATAATACCAACCGTGCTACTAATCAAGCAAATAGTGATTGGGCTTTACTCACTAGCAAGAATTTGGCGGGTAATTTTAATCAGGATAGTACTATAAGTGAATTGAAGGCATACTACATAAAGAGATACAGTGTCGTTAATAAGTATGCTGACGATCCTGCTACAAAAAACAAACTACTACGAGTCTTGAACGGGATGATGCCAGAAGCCGCTGTGATACTGAAAAACATAAAAACAGTAGGATCAACACAAGCATCAACTGGTCAATTTTCTTGGTAAGTAAATGAATTAGGGGAGATGGGTTGTAAGCAGAAAAGCTGGTACCATTTCTTTCATTCAAATCATTTAATCATCGATATAAACTATTTTAATTATGAAACGAATTCTTTTTCTTTTGTGTGCTATCATTGGCCACAGTCAAATACAGGCACAGCCACTTACCATAAAAGACACATTGGTATTGGCAAAGCAATATACCAGTGGGTTGCTTGCAATAAAAAATCCAGGCAAATCATTAGAACTATACACCTATTGCGCCAACAAAGGCGATTCATCTGCAATGAATGCAGTAGGCATTATTTACCAAAATGGCATAGCTGGTGTAAAACCAGACCGTAACAAAGCCATGGAATGGTTCACCAAAGCTGCCAATGCAGGATATGCCCGGGGGTGGTATAACATTGCATTACTATACAAAGAAATACGTGACTACACAACAGCCTATAGCTACCTATCCAAGGGTGCAGCCCTGCAGGATGAACCCAGTATTTATTACCAAGGATATATGCAATACAAAGGCTTTGGTTGCCAACAAGACTATACGGCAGCAGCCAAGAAGTTTGCCCGTGGTGCAGCACTCAATCGACCAAATAGTATGTATTTCTACGGGCTTTGCCTGCGCAATGGCTATGGGGTCACTGCAAATGCCGACAGTGCGAACTATTGGTTGACAAGGGCTTCTAATAGAGGTTACTCAATGGCAAAGGACGAACTGGTAATGAAAGAGCCGGAAAATACTACAGTAGGCGGAGAATTGGCTAAAAAGATAATGGCGGCACAATCTGCCATGCCAAAAACAAAGACTGTAAATAAATACCATAAAATAGAAAATAGGGTGGATGTCAATGAGGTTGCAGGTACTTATACAGGCTATTTGCTAAAGTATGACTGGAGTGGGCAACATACCATAGAAGCAAACAAACTGACAGTAACATTAGAATATGACAAGGACAGCCTTACCGGAATCTGGAAAGAAGATGATAGTCTAATGGTACCACTACACGCCAAGCTAAACCCGAAGGCACTAGTATTCAGACAGATGCGGTACAGTAAAAAGAATCACTATAGCCCCACT
>CANGFK010000028.1 GCA_947452925.1 Chitinophagaceae bacterium
ATCTCACAGCCCCAATCACGCCATCTTCCAGCATTTTCTTGACGCCTAAGTACATAGGAAGTTGCCTTCGGTAGTGCGCTACTACTAGTTTCACCCCTTTTGTTGCTGCCGCAGCCGCCATCCGTTCGCAAGCCACCACCGTAGTGCTCATCGGCTTCTCCACATATACATTTTTGCCTGCTGCAATGGCTTGAAGGGCATATTCCTCGTGGTATTTGGGGGGTGTAGCAATATAGATGGCATTGAGCCATCAAATCAGTTGCATTATCGTACCAATAAGGCACGTTATGACGCTCGGCAAAGTCTTTTGCCTTGGCACCATTCCTACGCATTACGCCAATTAGCTGACTATTTGGGACATTGCCAAATGCAGGCCCACTCTTTGTTTCATTTACATCGCCACAACCGATGATACCCCAGTTTATTGTCATTGTTTATTAGTAATCTATTAGATGGAAGATGGAAAACTACCTACTATAGTAAGCATTTAATGTTTGAGTAACCAAAGTATCTCCAGTAGTGTAATGAAAAGTTATTGTTGAGTCATTACTTGTATTAAAAGTATACGTTTTTAATTCTGATGGACTCAGATAACGTAGTGAACCCTCATTGAATACATTATTAATTGTGTTCCCAACATAACCACCGCCAGAAGGACTTCCATTGATATTATTAAGCTTCAAGTATCTTAGAAGTGGAAATACTAATGTGTTATTTGAAACAGAAGCAATAAAGCATTTAAATGTATTTTCTACAGCAATACTATTAATACCATTCTCCACAGGAATGGGATGGTACTTAATTGTTGAATAAGGTTGATGTTTTCCTATTTGGCTGTAGAATGAATCAAACTTACTAGTAAAATAAACATTTGTCAATGTATCAGTTCCTGTGAATTGATAGTAGTTATCAATTTTAGAAATAGTAAAACTACTAAATACTGCATTGGAATTATTTCCATTAGATCCAAAGTATCTGTAGGCTAGATTTGTCTGGCTTAAAACATGGAAAGTATCGTTGACCTTGGCAGTATCACCGACTGGAGAAACGGTTGAAAAAAGAACATTAGTATAATAACCAATCAATTTTTGGTCTTTAACCTCTCCATCATGCGTGAAGATTCTTATTCCACTATAATCTCCTGTTCTTTGATAGATATAATCGCCGGGAGTAAGAACAGTACTTGGAGAATCGGTTTTTTTACAAGCATTAAGACTGAGAAGAACAAACAGTATTACTAAAATAGAGTTGTACGTTTTGGAAAACTGTTTCATTTTATAAATTTTAAGTCATTAATTATTGTTGAAAAAGCAAAGTGATGTTTGTAACAATGAAAAAACTTCTATTTGCTATAATATCTATTAAATGTTTGAACGATTAGGGTATCTCCTATGAATTCCGTCCCCCAAACTAATTTAGGATCAAAATAAGCATAATGATAGATTGTGTCTTTATTATGTAATTGGGTTAAAACCCCGTTATCAAAAACATTATTAAGAGAAGATTGCCGCCAATTTGTAAAAGGAATTAAATTATATGGATAATCATTATACGTTGAAGTAACTCTTATGTAATTTAGTTCAGGAAAAATCAAAGAGTTGTTGCTACAACTAGCATAGTAATATCGGAAAGTTTTAACATGATAAGCTGCAGATTGATAATAAAGAATAAATCCGGTTACATTATAGTAAGCTTCTTTATATTTTTTTATTCCTACACCGAAGGAATCTACATTACCTATTACGTAATTTAAAGTATCAACCCCTGAGAATTTATAATAATTATCAATCTTCGTAATATTGAAATTATTATATTGAATAGGAACAGAAGTATAAAAATAACTGGAGAACAAATAATAATATTTAGCTTGACTGGTACTCAAAATATGAAATGTATCCTGTTTTTGAGCAGTGTCTACGATAGGATAAATATATTGTGCATATTTATTATTGTAATAACCAATCAATTTTTGGTCATGAATCTCCCCGTCGTGGGTAAATAATCTTATCCCACTATAATCGCCAGTTCTTTGATAGATATAATCGCCGGGAGTAAGAACAGTACTTGGAGAATCGGTTTTTTTACAAGCATTAAGACTGAGAAGAACAAACAGTATTGCTAAAATAGAGTTGTACGTTTTGGAAAACTGTTTCATTTTATAAATTTTAAGTAATTGGTTATTAAAAATATGCTTCCATTTTGGATAGCGAATATAATTAATTCGCTAATTCAACCTAAAAATCTCTTTTTAGTTTTAGTTTAAATCTGATTATCCTAATAAGAAATCATCCCTTTTCCATACCCTTTCTTATCCATCCAATACCCCTAAAATCACTACTTAATTTCCCGAATTTCTTACCAGAAGTGAGATAACTCTTACCAAAAGTGACACGTTTCTTACCAAGAGTGAGGCAATTCTTACCAGAAGTGACAGGATTCTTACCGAAAGTGAGCCAATTCTTACCAAAAGTGACACGTTTCATCGATGAAACGTGTCACTTTTGGTAAGAATTGGCTAAAAAGCGGACTCTTTTGCCTCAAAAATGGACGCTTTTCTGGCACTTTTTGATTTAAATTAGTCAGAAAGTGACGCTTATCTGCTCAATCCATCAGCTTATACTTTCAGGCTAGCAATCAGGTTGATGGTAAGCGCAATTACAAACGTATTCAGGCTGAAAGAAAGTAGACTATGCAACAGCGTAATACGCCTGAACTTGCGACTTCTGGTTTCTACATCCGAAACCTGAAACGTCATCCCTACAATGAAAGCATAGTAGGCAAAATCTAGATAATCGGGACAATCTTCTTCTGGAAAACAGAGTCCACCCTCTATTTTTTTAGGGTCTCTACGGTCTTTTCCATAATAAATTCGAGCATAATGAAACGTAAAAGTAGTATGCACCATCACCCAGGAAAGGATTACACCACCAATGGCCACCGGCAGATACACTTCTTTGGGAACACCAGCCGAATCGTTGGAAGCCATCAGTAACAATACCGTTATCATACTGGCAAACGTGGCAAAAAAGACAATTACATAAAAATAGAGCAGACTGCCATCTTCTTCTTCAGCAATATGACGGATTTCCTTTGGCGAACGTGTATATATCACAATCCAACTGGTTACCAGCATCGTAAAAGCAAACACATCCCAAGCCACCATCACGTGCAAAAGCTTGTTTAGGTGGGTATCTTTTACAAAATAATAGGCAATACCAGCCAAAGCAAAACTGAGGAGTAACTTTTGAAAAGGATGAAAGCGCAAAAAGATATTTTTGAAATTGAAAGGAGCGGAATCGTGTATCATAGCGTAAAAATATGGATTGAATGGGAAGAATTGCCACAGAGGCGCAGAAAAAAGAAGAGACCTCTCCTGAATCTTCTCCAAAAAGAGAGGACTTCACACCCTAACATCCTTTCTGTGCCTCTGTGGCAACCAACTATCTATGCTTATGCTTGTGCTCAGTCTCGATGTTTTGACTATCCATAATCTTATTGATTATTTTATCTAACTGTTTGGCACTACCTGGAAACTTTTTGAGGTTATAGGTAAAGGTTACCAAAAAATAGCGCTTCAACACATTGTTCTGCACATCCTGAATGTAGTTGTTGGTGACATTTCGGCTCACACTCACATTTTGATTGAGCAAATCGTACACACCAAGCTTTATCTCTCCTTGTTTTTTATTAAAAAGCTCTTTTGCAAGGGAGGCATTCCACAAAAGCGGCTTCGGACTGTAGCCACTTGCCAGCCCACTGTTGTAAGAATAGTTGAAAGTGCTGCCCAACACCCAATCTCCTGGGAAAGTATAGGTGGGCTCAATCGTAAAACTTTCAGTATGATAATTTCTATTGTTCTCCGGCTTGATAGAATACTTAACGATGTTGTAATTATACCCTGCATTTACATTCAAATCCAGCTTTTCATGCAGGTTCATCGTCCAGTTGATGCTTTCTCCCGCATTGGAAGAGTTGGTATAGTTTTTTGAATCATTAATTAAGCTGATGTCGCGATTATAAGCCGCATTGGTAATAAAACTCAGGTTGCTTTTGGGAGATTTCAACTGAATGCCATAGTTAACATGCGCTTTCACATTGTACGTTCCATTCATATTTTGATAAGTGGTGGTCTGATAGCCATTTGCCAGCTGGGTAATGCTGGTAACTACCTTATTGGTTGTCATTCCTCCGTTTAATAAAATAGAAATATTGCTGAAATTTATAGGATCCACGTAGGTATATAACATACGAAGGTTATGCGAGAACTCCTGCACCAAGTTTGGGTTACCCGTTATGATGTTTGCGGGATTATTATTGTTGGGAACAGGCTGTAACTGACTAATATTGGGTTGATTGCTACGACCATTATAGTTGATGCGCAGGTTCTCTTGCCTGCTGAAAGCATAAGTGAAGTTGGCAGTAGGATACATATTCGTAAAGCTGCGGCTGATGCTCGTATCCTTACTGGTATTGGTACTATTGAGGTTGGTAAACTGCACTCCATTGGATATTCCGAAGTTTATTTTACCAACTTTTAGTCTATATCCAATACTTCCCCTGTTGGATGAATTGTTGTTGACAAAATTGTTGGAAAGACTGTCCACCACATCGTTATATCCTTTAAAAACACTGTCGTAAGCGAGGGTTTGAGTATTGGATGTATTATTATTGAAGTTATAACCGTAACCCAATTCGATGATATTGTTGGGGGCAATGGGAAACGTGTACGAAAAATTGCTTCCGAAACTGCTACTGTTGCCTTTGTTGCTATTTATCTGATTGGTAACCTTAGTAGAGTCCACAGGAATGTAATAATTGGTGAGGGCATTGTTGGTTCCGGCGTTATCGTGGTTGTTGGCACTACCGTTCAGACTGATAGAAAACGTGTTTCCGGGCGCTTTGAAACGATGACGGAATGTTGCATTTACATTACCATTAAAGTTTTTACTATTACTCCCCGAAAGATGCGTAAGGTCATTCTGATTGATGGGATTCTGATTATAAATAATACTTTTATTGGTGTTGGAAACCGTATTCGTAATTGAATTACTGTTTTGAATAGAGATATCCGGACGAATAATAAGCATATTCATCGAGTCGAAAGTCTGTTCTATATTGAAGTTGAAACGATGGTTTTCACTTGCCTGATTAGAAACTTTAAATGAATTGATAAAACTAGACGTATCGTTATTTGGAATGAACCTTTGAGTGAAACTTCTGGTGTCCTTGTCGGTTTGAAGGTTATTGTAGAAATAACTACCCGAGAAATCTGTTTTACCATTCCAGTTATCTGTAAAATTTAATCCTGCAGCTTTGGTAACGGTGATGCCACCCCTTGTTTGTCCGCTACCTCCGCCATCTTGTGGCGTAAAACCCTGCACATTGATGTTGTTTGTTTGCCCAAGAGCCGTAATCTTCTGGTCGCCCCTGAACTTACTGAAGTTTACGTTTCCTTCATATCGACCTTGGTCTCCTTCCGCAGCAAAAGCACGTCCGAAATAGCCCCTTTTCTTATTTTTCTTGGTCGTAATATTGATTGTTTTAATCCGAACACCATCATCAAAACCACTAAAAGTACTTTGGTCGCTCATAGCGTCATACACTTGTATCTTATCAATAATGTCGGGAGGAAGATTTCTAGTAGCCATCTTAGGATCATTTCCAAAAAAGCGCTTTCCATCTACAAAAATGCGTTGCACTGCTTCGCCTTGCGCAGATACATTGCCATCATTGTCCACAACCACACCTGGCAGCTTTTTCAACAGGTCTTCTACGACTGCATTGGGCTTGGTTTTGAAGCTACTTGCATTGTATTGAATAGTATCGTTCTTTACTACAATAGGGCTCGCTTGTACCACCACTTCTTCTAATTCTTTTGCCTGAAATTTCAAGTAAATACTACCTAAATCAGCTAATGGCTGCTCCTCATTGATGGTTATTTTACGACTTTCTGTTTTATATCCCTGAAAACTAATCTGTACCAGATAAAATCCGAAAGGGATATTCTTGATAAGGAAATCTCCTTTTTCTTTGCTCAATCCAAAGTGTAAAACAGTAGAATCATTGGGATCCATTACGGAGATGGAAGCGGCTTTCAGGGTTTGTTTTCCCACACTATCAATTAGTTTACCAGTAACAGAACCAGTATTCTGGGCATTCAGAGAGACAAGAATGAACAACGAGAAGCAAAGCAGTAATAATTTATTCATAACTAGAAACCCAAGATTAACGATAGAGTAAAATGCAGTTCTGTTCCAACACAGCCACTCAAAGACGGTGATAGGGGCTATAGGTTTAAAGAGAAAAAAGACTGGTATTTAGAATTAAAACCTGTAAAAAATGAATAAAATACAGCTTGCAAGATGCTAGTCCTAGCAATGAAAAACAATTGTTTTTCTTCTACCCACTTTATATGTAAAAAGAGATTTTCAACGGAATATTTGACATTAAAAGGGCAGTTTTCAGCCATTTATCTACCGTTTCTTCCACCGCCGCTGCCCATACCATGCATTCCTCTGAAGATGGAAGGGATGGCTGGCTGTTGTCCGGCAAACTTGCGCAGATTATAGGTGAAAGTTACACTGTAGTACTGCTTCAAAACATTATTTTGAACGTCGGCAATGCTGTTATTGGTAGAAGTTCTGGTAACATTCTGATTCTTATTCAGGATATCGTACAAAGAAAACTTCAACTCGCAATTTTGTTTCTTAAACAACAATTTGCTTACATAGGCATTCCATAAAGGCACGGAAATATTGTATCCTGCAGTACGTCCTGTATTGAAAGTGTAGGTGAAATCGTTACTAAAAACCCATCCACCCTTGAAAGTATAGGTAGGTTCAGCCCAAAAGCTTTGTGAGAAGTATTCGGCGTTGGACTGAGAAACTATTGAGTTCTTTATAATGCTATAAGTGGAGGTAGTGTGTAGATTTAAATCGAATTTCTCATTCAGGTTCATCGTCCATCCTATTGTTTCACCCAGAGAAGTATTATAGGTGTTATTGGTCGCGCCATTTATTAAGCTCAAGCCCCTGCTATTGCTGATGTTAGTACCAAAGTTCAGATTACTCTTGGGCGTATTCAGTTGCATGCCATAATTGAAATAGGCATTGAGGTTGTAAGCCCCGCTTTTATTGATGTAGGTGGTGCGTTGAGTACCTGCTTTTGTACCCGTATTGTATTGAGTGATACTACTTACAATTCCATTGATAGTATTGCTTGCATTGATGACGGCAAAGATATTCCTAAGCTTAAACACATCAAAAGAAGTGAAGAAGATGCGCAAGGAGTTGTTGAAAGCTTGCTTCAGATTGGGATTACCAGATGTAATATTTAACTGATTGCTATTATCTGTAACAGGTTGCAACTGAGACAAGCTCGGCGCATTGGTTCGACCGTTATAATTGATACGAATATTAGTTGTACGGGTAAAACTATACATGAAGTTGGCGGTGGGGTATAGGTTTGTAAAGTGTTTTGTGATGGGCAATGAATCGTTTGTTCTATTATCGCTGTTGAGTGTTGTAAACTGCACACCACCAGACACACCAAAGTTCAGTTTACTATTCTGAATGCGGTATCCCAGCGTATATCTGTTGCTTGTATTCGTATTTTTAAAATCATTGGTCAGGCTATCCACCGGAATTGTGTAGGCCCCAGATAGGTTGGGTGCAAAGGTGTTTTTATTAGAAAGGCTTTGGGTATAACTGTAGTTTGCCCCAAGCTCCACCAATTGATTTCTAGCTATAGGGTAGGTATAAGAGAAGCTTGTACTGATATTAGCAGCGTTGCTTTGGCTGTTATTGTATTGATTAATCACCCTTTTAGGGCGAATCAACGTATCGGGATAAGCCGTGATAGCATAGTTGTTTGCATTGCCATCATTGTTATTGCCGCCGCCATTTATATCTATCGAATAAGTGTGCCCCTTCGTCTTAAACCGGTGTCTGAAAAGTATATTGGCAGAACCGTTGTAGCCATTATTATACGTGTTGAGGTTTTGATTGACATCGCTCAGTTGCGTTGTTTTACCTAGTGTATTATTCGTACTCGTTTGTGTACCCACCGTGCTGCTCTGATAGCTGATATTAGGACGGATAATCATAGAGTTGGCACTATCAAAAGGCATTTCAATATTGAAGTTGAAACGGTGATTCTGATTCTGATTGAGCGAGTTACTTAGTTGTGTTGCATACTGCGATGAGTCGGAACCTGTGCTAAAACGTTGCGTAAGACTATTGGAAACATTGTTAATGGCCAAATTATTATAAAAATAACTGCCATACGCTTCAGTACTTTTACCCCATACATCTTTATAGTTCAGTCCGGCTGCCCATACTGTGGTGATGCCCGTACTACTGTTGCCACCACCTAGTTCGGATGCACCTCTTCCTCCGCCACCTCTTCCAACAACGCCCAGAAAGTCCTGTACACTAAAGGCTTGTTTGTTTACATTGTTTGCTTCGGAGACAAAACTTATTTGCTGGTTGTTTTTAAACCTGTTGAAAGTAGCACTTCCCTCATAACGACCTTCATTGCCGCCGCCTGCCATTGCCTTACCAAAGTATCCCGCTCTTTTATCTTTTTTGGTAGTGATGTTGATTGTTTTTGTACGTGTTCCATCATCAAAACCACTGAAAGCACTTTGATCGCTTTGGGCATCATACACTTGTATCTTATCTACAATATCGGGAGGGAGATTTCGTGTTGCCATCTTGGGGTCATCACCAAAAAAGCGTTTCCCATCCACCAAAACTCGTTGTACCGTTTCCCCTTGCGCGGTGATAGCACCTTTTTTGTCCACTTCCACACCCGGTAGCTTCTTCAGCAGGTCTTCTACCACTGCATTGGGTTTGGTTTTAAAGCTACTTGCATTGTATTCAATGGTATCTTTTTTGATAGTCATTGGTGGCGCTTCCACAATCACTTCTTCCAGCTCTTTGGCCTTTATCTTCATGTATATATTACCGAGGTCTGCAATCAGTTTTTCTTTGTTGATAGTGATTCTTTTTCTAACCGTCTTATAGCCTTCAAACGTTATTTTAACAATGAATTGTCCTTGAGATATCCCTCTTAAATTGAAGTTTCCGTCGGCATCAGACAATCCAAATACTTCCAAGGTAGAATCTTGTGCTTCGAGGACGGTAATGGAGGCAGAACGCAATGACTGACCATCTACACTGTCTATCAATCTTCCTTTCAGAGTGCCTTTTTGGGCAAAGGAAGCTATTGAAAGAAGGAGAAATAAGGGTAAAAAAGAGTATTTATGCATAAAGTTAGTTAGCTAAACATGAGTTGCCTTTTGGGCTTATTTGTAATAGATGAGGCAAGCTAAATAGTTAGGCTAGGTTGGCTAGAAGAAAATCGGTGAGAATGCATATCTTATTGTTTAAAAAGAAGCAGAATTTTATTAGTGCTTCTTTCTCAGTTTTCTTGCGCTATAGCCCACACCCGAAACGAGAAGAATAATACTCATGCCACCATCAAAAGGGACTGCGGGGGAATTGGAAGAGTTGGTTCCGTTGGCATTGGTCGAACTGCCATTTGTTCCCGGTCCACCAATACTAAATTGAGCATTGGCCGTAATGGAAATTACAGTGGTGATAGTAATGAGTATAATTAATCGTATTCTCTTGTTCAAAATGTTTCTCTATTTAACCATTACTTCTGTACTGTATATTCCATTGGCAGCACCTTTCAGCACAAGGGTATATGAACCTGCCGCCAAGTCTTTATCTAAAGAAATATGCTCGGTAGTTGTTGACAGACTATGACTCAGTATATTACTATATACTTCCTGCCCTAGTTTATTGATGAGACTTACCGTATATCTGCCTGTAGCAACAGTATGCATCTGCAAACTAAACAGCCTACCTGATAACGGATTAGGAAAAGCATTAATAGTGGTGAGTGGTGAGTTGGTGGTGAGCGAAGCAATATTACTGTAGGAGAACTTACCCGTATTATCTATTGCTTTTATGCGGTAATAGACCCTCTCCCCTGAATGAGTTGAAGCATCCTGATAGCTATAATTGCTGGAAGAGGATGGAAAGACAGTTGCCATACTTGTGAAACTGATACCGTCTGCAGACCGCTCTAGCTGGTAGTTGACTACATTGGTTTCGCCAGTAACCGTCCACCTGATAGCCACTTGGTTTTGCTGCTGAGCAATGGCTGTCAGACTGATGTTTCTGACAGGCAAAAAGCTGCCATCAAATACAATACGATACCTATTGCTATACGAAGCCGTATCCGAGGAGGTTGTAAAGGAAACAATATTACTATCGCCAAGAAGTACGATTCCTGTATTCAAAACAATGTCTTTGAGGTAGGCATTCAAGCCATTGCCTGCAAACAGACTAGCATCAATCCGCAACTTATAGGCGGTATTTGGCTGTAGGTTGAAGAGGTGCAAAGGCAACTCGTCGCTGCCAGAAGGCAGCGTCCAACCATTGGCACAGAGTTCTTTATTACCAACAGTAAACGTCAGGTTTTCTCCGTGGTTATTAATCTTCAATCCATCTTCCTGACTAATGTCTTTAGAGAAGTTATTATTGAACACAACCACTGCCCCATCCACATTTTTGTCATCAGCAAACAGGCCTAGAGCAATCCTGTTGAGGGTGGCTTTTCCAAAGATATTCTGCTGCGGAACCGTATTGTCTTTGGCGCTTTCAGTAAAGGTTAATGAAGGCGACGCACTGTTACTGCACACAAAAAATGCCTGACTAGGTTGCAGGTATTGGGCTGCATTCTTAGCATAAATATTACTCACGCCTAGGTTTGCACCATAGAAATTATAGTTCTCATAAGTGCTATACAAAGTGGTTGGATCCAGATACCAATAACCATTATAGATTCCACTACTCGTCAATTGATTAAAGTCTACCTGTGAGGCATACGGATTGGCTATAAAAGAGAACTTGTCTGTTCCGGCTGCCAAAGGAATGGACTGATTTCCGGTTAATAAATTACCCGAATAGCTGAGGGTGACATCACTATTCATCTGACTGATTGTTGTAGTGGGGACGGCCGTGTTTTTATATCCTGTAACCAATACTCTGTATCCGGTATAGGGCTGCAACAAGCCAGAACCTGCAAAGGAAGCCCAGCCATTGGTTTCATCATAGGTGTAAGTGGGATAGTTGTTGAGTATCTGCCCCCACGTATCATCCAGACTTGCTGCGCCAGATACACAAACGCCTAAGTCTCTGTATGCAGCATAGCCCTGCGGAATGTATCGCTCGACAGTGGTGGTACCAGTAATGCTTCCGCCAACAGCATCAACAACAGCCGTACCCGAATTGGTAGATTTGAGGGTAAGGTTTCCATCAGTGCTTAAAGAACCACCAGAAGGAACAGAAAGTGTTCCAAATAAATTCAATGCACTACCCAATTCTGCCACCCCCTTGATGGTTAAGTCCTTTAAACTGTCTGCCGAAGAAGAGAAGTTGATTGTGCCAGCAGTACCCCCAACAATCAAAGAAGAGGTAGCAGAACCAATCAAACTACCAGCGCCACTCACCAGTCCATTAATGGTTAAAGTCTTACCATTCAGAGACAACTGCCCTTCCAGTTCTAGACCATTCACCGTCATATTGGTAGAGAGTACGGGCTGATTGATTGCTGTAGAAGGGATAGAAATACTATTGGTGTCGGATGGAAAAACATTGTTAGACCAGTTGGCTGCATCATTCCAATCGGTACTATTTGCACCTGTCCATACATAGTTGGGCAAACAAGTGGTAATGGTAAGTTGGAGGGTAACCAAGCTATCGCAGCCAACCGCATTGATTGTATCGAAAGTATAGGTGCCACTGTTTGTATACGTGTTTCCATGCCAGAAGAAGCTACCACAAGCAGATTGACTGATTGTAGAATCTGAAGGCAAAAGCACTGAGAAGTTGTTATTGGTTGTGAATGTACCACCCACATTGGTTACGCTGACTTTGCCAACAGCAGCAGCATCTGCAACGAATGTGATAACAGAATCGGACTGAATGGAATAGGAGGCCGCTAAATTACCACCAATGTTTACAGCACTTGCCGTAGAGAACCCAACACCTTTAATGGTTACAGTACTTCCCACACAGGCAGTTGTGGGGGAGAAAGAGGTAATTGATAGGTAGGTTACTTTACGGATGCTGTTATTGTTATTATCAGCTATGTATAAATTACCCGCTTTGTCAAATGTAATCTCGTAAGGAGCAGCTAGTGATGCATTAGTAGCTAGTCCGCCATCACCACTGAATGCAGGATTCCCATTTCCTACTACGGTTGAAATGATTCCATTAGTATTTATCTTCCTTATTCGGTTGTTGTTTTGATCACTAAAAAAGACATTACCAAGCGCATCCAAAGCAATACCATACGGATTTTTCATAGTAGCTTTAGTGGCAAGGTCGCCATCGCCACTAAATGATTTTATCCCTGTACCCGCAATAGTAGAAATGATTCCATCCGTTCCAACTTTTCTTATCCGTTGGTTTTTTGAATCCGATATAAACAAATTACCACTTGAGTCGACAGCAACACCAGATGGATAGTTTAGTTCTGCGGAAGTGGCTGTTATATTATCACCATTATAGCCAGCAGTACCATTGCCTGCTACAGTAGTAATAATGCCACTTTTATCTACTTTACGAACCCGATGATCTCCCCAATCAGCAATATATAAGTTACCTGACGTATCAAAAGCAAGTGAATATACATACTGAAACTGAGCAGCAGAGGCTAGCCCCCCATCTCCTAAGCCATTTATACCCCCTCCAAATACCGTTGTAATAATTCCTTGGGCATCAACCTTTCTTATGCAAAAATTATAACTATCCGAGATATAAATATTGCCAAGCCCATCAATCGCCAGACCCTTTGGACTGTAAAGTTCTGCTTTTGTAGCTAGTCCACCATCACCACTATAACCGTGACTACCAATACCAGCAAACGTGGTAATAATACCATTTGTATCAATTTTACGAATTCTGTTGTTCCAAGTATCAGCAATATATTTATTTCCATTAGCATCAATTACCACAGATGAGGGGAATCCAAGCGTCGACTTTATTGCCAGCCCTCCATCGCCGCTAAATCCATTAATTGACGAGCCATTCCCTGCTATAGTGGAAATGTTTTGTGCCTGAAGAAAAGTAGCAGTACTAACAGCAAGAAAAAGTACAAGCAGAATTAAGTGTTTATTTAGCAGGGTCATTGCCTTGAGTATGATGTGAAATTGTTTGCAATATAAACAAGCTATCAGTTAAATACAAACAATATTGATATGCGATACTTTTGGAAGAGTGTAGCTAGTAAAGCAGACTAACTGATTTCGTTTTGATGGGAATTAGTCTGAGCTAATCTGCTGATAAAGTAAATAACAGCAAATGGCATTGGCGAAAGGCAAAAGAAATGGTGAATAGGTTTATCCCACCCCAATACATGACGACCAAAACTAGAAACCGAACAATATACAAACGTAACAGCGTATGCAGTAATCCAAAGGAAACCAACGTATCTATCCTTGATAAGCGTTTTCCAATAGATATTTCCAGAGAACATGATAGCTAATAAAGCAAAACAAACTGCGATATCTTTATATAACCATTCCGTTCCTTCAAGTAAGAAGTTGATCAACATAGAAATCAAAAGCACGAGAGCAATTGCTATGATTAATTTCTTATGCTTCATTTGTCTTTGTTTTCTTCATAAACAACACCCATAGCAGAAAGATGAAAACATATACTACTGTAGTGAATGCGTAGTGGTGAGCAAATTCACTCCACTCAGGTTTATTCAGATTTAGCCAAGCTAGTATACCGCATCTTGCAACGTTTACAATATATATGAGTAGTATGCCAACAGCTGTAAACGCTAGTTTTCTACTGATTTTACCGGGCACACAAACCAAAAATCCAATGTAGGCTGCAAATAATTCGAGTGCGTTGCAACGAGGCACTATGTACACAGCAAACTTGTCGTTGATACTGATATATTGTGTTACTATGCCTTTTATCCCTTCTAGTTCACTCACAACAGGCTCATATACAAACCCGGGCTTATACAACCAGTTAAGGCTAGCTGTGGTTGCTTGGGCGGTAATCTTTGTCAACCAATTATCTAGCCCTGCATTGGGTTTAAGGATACATGTGTATGCTACAAACCAAAAAACCAGTAGAAGTAAGGCTCTCACAACGAACTGCCTTACCACTACTGGAATTTGCTTCCACTCTTTTACTATTGTCCTAGCAAGGGTAGCACTTTTTATAAAGTCTCCCATTACTTAGCGTCTTCTTCCTTCTTTGCTTTGTTTTTGTAAAGCTTTTTGATGCCATACGATGCACCAGCACCAATCAACAAACTCAAGCCGCCATCAATAGGAGCACCGCTAGGACCAGAACCACCACCATTGCCTGGTATTTTTGCAAAGATAAATGTTGCTGTCAATAGCATACAGCCAAGTAAGACTGCCGATTGTAATAGTTGTTTTTTCATCTGTTTTTTTATTTTGTCTAGTTTTTCAATAATTAATATTATCCAAATAAAGTATTGCGAACATACATAATAATAGTCAATCTTGTAAATTTAGTATCAATCTTTTTCAAAAGATGTGTTACTTACTTTACCATCTGTGGTCTGAACCCTTAAATGATAAGCTCCTGCTGGCAAACCATTAACAGACAATGTAGGATTAATTGCATCTTTCAATGAAACAACCTTTACTATTCTTCCTAGGTTATCTACCACCTGAACGGAAGCAATATGACTTCCTTTTACAACAACAGAACTCTTTGCAGGATTAGGATAAACGGTTAACGGTAATCGGTCAACGGTTGACTGCTTAAAGACAAGACTATATCTTCCTACTGTTTCTTTAGCTGTTGTTGTAATGGTTGCACTTGAAGACAAATCAGTATAAGTTCCTGTCATTGCATCCTTCAGATAAACTGGTAAATCAATGTTCTTAGTACTCAGATTCAATGTGTAAGTCCCTGCCTTTGGAGTAAGAAGCGTGATTGGCAACTCAGTTTTACTGTCTATCGCTGTCAATACATTGATGGCTGCTTTTACTCCCTTCACATCAAATGCAATGGTAGCATTGGTTGCTCCTGAAGGTTGTGCCATCTTTCTGGAGAAGCCTTCTTTATAGCTTGTATAAGCCACTGCTTCATCATTTGTGTTAGCAGCTGCATCTTTAATGGAGAGTCTCAATGTATTTGTATTTGATTTAGTACCAAATATCTCAGGATTAGTGAAGCTGTAAGTTCTTACTGCATTACTAAACTTCAGTGTGCCACTATTATTTACATACACAAAGAAACCTAAAGAAGAATTGATAACATCTCCTGCGCCATTCACACCTACTGTACCATCATAAGCAGTCCATGTTCCATCAGTACCCTTACCTGCTGCTTTCCATAGGTAACAAGACGCATCTCCAAACAAACCTGGATTCAGTGCCTTCAAAGAAGTCCAGCTGATTGGTGATGGATAAGGATTACCTATAAAGTTCCATCCCTTAGGGTCATTCGTTCCTGTACTGTGTGTAACTGGAATATTGATAGAACCATTGTTTGGTGTACCGAAAGTATTGAGTGTTGGTAAACTATTCAACCAGGC
>CANGFK010000029.1 GCA_947452925.1 Chitinophagaceae bacterium
AGTAAAGGTCAAGCCGTTCCAACTGTATGGTAAAGCACTAGGGCAAATACTAATCTTATTTGAAGATGTGCTTGTTGGCAATACAGTCAATACTAAGGTAGCTGCACTGTCACAGCCTACACTATTTGTCAAATGTGCCGTTTGTGTACCTGCACCTGTAAAGGTTAAGCTATTCCAAACAAAAGGTAATGCGCTTGGACAAATACTTGAATCTGTTTTAGAAGTACTTGTTGGCAACACTGTCAATACTAAGGTAGCTGCACTGTCACATCCTACACTATTGGTCAAATGCGCTGTTTCTGTGCCTGCTCCTGTAAAGGTCAAGCCGTTCCAACTGTATGGTAAAGCACTAGGGCAAATACTAATCTTATTTGAAGATGTGCTTGTTGGCAATACAGTCAATACTAAGGATGCTGCACTGTCACATCCTACACTATTGGTCAAATACGCTGTTTGTGTACCAGCAGCGGTAAAGGTCAAGCCGTTCCAACTGTATGGTAAAGCACTAGGGCAAATACTAATCTTATTTGAAGATGTGCTTGTTGGCAATACAGTCAATACTAAGGTAGCTGCACTGTCACATCCTACACTATTGGTCAAATGCGCTGTTTGTGTGCCTGCTCCTGTAAAGGTCAATCCATTCCAAGTATATGGCAATGAACTTGGGCAAATGCTCATTTTACTTGAAGATGTGCTTGTTGGCAACACTGTCAATACTAAAGTGGCTGCACTATCACATCCTACACTGTTGGTTAAATGCGCGGTTTGTGTGCTTGCTGCGGTAAAGGTTAAACCATTCCAGCTGTATGGTAAAGCACTTGGGCAAATGCTTATTTTGCTTGAAGATGTACTTGTTGGTAATACCGCCAATACTAATGTCGCTGCACTGTCACATCCTACACTATTGGTTAAATGAGCTGTTTGTGTACCGGCTCCTGTGAAGGTCAGACCATTCCATTTATATGGCAAAGCAGTCGGACAAATACTAATATTGGTAGTAGATGTTATAACAGATTTTACGGACAATACCAAAGTAGCTGCACTATCACAACCCACACTGTTTGTCAAATGTGCTGTTTGAGTGCCTGCATCAGTAAAAGTTAGCCCGTTCCAATTAAATGGAAGTGCGCTTGGACAGATACTTATGTTGATAGTAGAAACACTAGTAGCTTTTACAGTCAGAATCAAGGTTGCTGCACTATCACAGCCTACACTATTGGTTAAGTGTACAGTTTGTGTACCAGCAGTAGTGAAGGTAAAACCATTCCAACTGTAAGGTAATGCACTTGGACAGATACTTAAATTTGTTGTAGAGGTGCTAGTTGGTTTCACAGTCAATACCAAACTTGCAGCACTATCACAGCCTACACTATTCGTCAGATGTACCACATAAGTACCCGTCTTTGTATAGTCTACTCCGTTAAATGTATATGTATCGCCAGCACAAATGCTTGCGGTGGTCGTTGATGTTGACGTTGGCTTCACAGTCAACACAAGCGTTGCAGCACTATCACAGCCAGCAGCATTTGTTAAATGTGCCACATAGGTTCCCGCTGAATTATAATTTGTACCATTAAAGGTATAAGATGTTCCTGCACAGATACTTGCAGTAGTTGTAGATGTTGATGTCGATTTAACTGTCAAGACCAAGGTTGCAGCACTATCACATCCTACACTATTGGTTAAATGTGCAGTCTGTATACCTTGGGCGGTAAAGATCAGCCCATTCCAGCTATAAGGTAACGCACTTGAACAGATACTTAAATTATTAGTAGAAACGCTTGTTGCTTTTACAGACAAAATCAATGTAGCCGCGCTATCACAACCCACACTATTCGTTAAGTGTGCTGTTTGTGTACCGGCCCCTGTAAAGCTCAAACCATTCCAACTATATGGCAATGCGCTTGGGCAAATACTTATGCTGGTAGTAGAAACACTTGTAGCTTTTACAGTCAAAATCAAGGTAGCTGCACTATCACAGCCTACACTATTGGTTAAGTGTACAGTTTGTGTGCCAGCAGTAGTGAAGGTCAACCCATTCCAACTGTAAGGTAATGCACTTGGACAGATACTTAAATTTGTTGTAGAGGTACTAGTTGGTTTCACAGTCAACACCAAACTTGCAGCACTATCACAGCCTACACTATTTGTCAGATGTACCACATAAGTTCCTGTTTTTGTATAGTCGACTCCATTAAATTTATATATATCACCAGCACAGATACTTGCTGTGGTTGTAGATGTGGATGTGGGTTTCACTGTCAATACCAGCGTAGCGGCACTATCGCATCCAAGGCTATTTGTCAAATGTGCTACATAAGTACCCGCAGATGAATAATTTGTGCCATTAAAGGTATATGATGAACCAGCACAGATACTTGCAGTAGTAGTAGATATTGATGTCTTTTTAACTATCAGTACCAAAGTCGCAGTACTATCACAGCCTACACTGTTTGTCAGATGTGCCACATAAGTACCTGCGGATGTGTAGCTTGTTCCATTAAAGGTGTAAGACGTTCCACTACAAATACTCGCATTAGTTGTTGATGTGGATGTGGATTTGCTAGCTAAAATTAAAGTCGCGGCACTGTCACAACCAGCTGCATTGGATAGATGGGTGGTATATGTACCTGCATTAGTGTAATCAATACCATTAAAAGTATAGATACTTCCTTGACAAATACTAGCCCTTGTAGTAGAAGTAGACGTAGATTTAACAGTTAACACTAGAGTCGCGGCACTGTCGCAACCAACAGAGTTAGTTAAGTGTGTCGTATAGCTTCCAGGGAGATTATAAGAAGTTCCGTTAAATGAATAAGAACCACCAGAACAGATACTCGCGACAATATTAGAGGAGGAAGGAGAATTTACAGTTAATGTAAGCGCATTACTACTTGTTAAGCGCGAAATAACGCAAGAAACACTACTTGTAAGCGTTAAGGCAACAACGCTGTTATTAGTCAATGTGGATGAAGAATATGTTGTTGAATTTGTTCCTACATTAAATCCATTTACTGTCCATTGATAGCTTGGGTTACTTCCCTCGTTAGTAGCTAACGCAGTAAAAGTTACATTTGTGCCGCCACATAAAGCTGTAGAAGGCGTTGAGATACTAACGGATGGTGTCACATATTGTGCAACAGAAATAACTAATAAATTACTTGTTACACTAGATACTGTTAGACACGGATAACTACTGTTCAGAACACATTTTACGCTATCTCCGTCTGCTAATGCATTATCTGAATAAGAGTTAGAGTTAGTTCCTACTGCAACCCCATTCTTATAC
Source organism: Chitinophagaceae bacterium (assembly GCA_947452925.1). Classification (GTDB taxonomy): domain Bacteria; phylum Bacteroidota; class Bacteroidia; order Chitinophagales; family Chitinophagaceae; genus Parasediminibacterium. The sequence goes on from CANGFK010000029.1 coordinate 3,290, forward strand.
CACTGATAGCTGGGGGAAGTTCCACCATTTGATGCCGTGGCTGTAAAAGTAACATTTGTTCCTGCACAAATACTTGTGGCAGTAGCCCTGACACTTACCGATGGTATCAGATTGGCCAAGGTTGTTACAGTTTGAGATATACTATCAACACAACCATTATTACTTGTTGTAACTAATTGTACTGAGAATGTTCCAGCACTTTTGTAGGTATGTGAAGCATTTATAGAACTTGATGATACTCCATCTCCGAAATTCCAAGAAAATGCATCAGAACCACTTGAAATAGATGAGTTATTTGTGAAATTAAAACTATTGCCAGTCAAGCATTGAGAGTTATTATCAACTACAAATGCAGGAGTTGATTGCGGATTAACTGTTACGGATTGTACAGTACTATCTGCGCAACCTGAGTTACTTGTAACTACCAGCTTAATACTGTAAGTACCCGGTGAACTAAATGAATAGGTCGGATTGAGTGATGTAAAAGTATTACCATCAATTGTCCAGACACTATTTATGGATCCAGAAATTATTGTACTTGTATTTGAGAACAAGAAGTAATTTCCACTCAAGCACTGTGAAGGCTTATTTACTGTAAATGATGCAACAGGCGTTGAACTTACCTTAATTGGTAAACTAACAGTTTTGCTACAAGTAGTTACTGGATCAGTAAGTGTATATAGAATAGTATCACTACCAAATGAAACTGGTGTTACATTACCACTATTATCAATAGTTGCTACTAACTTATTACTACTAGTCCAAGTTCCGCCAAGTGTAGTATCTACTAATGATATCACATTTCCAAAACAAACACTAGCATTACCAGTTATCGGTCCTACCACTGGAATAGCATTCACAATTATTGTGTCTGTTGCTGCATTCTTACATCCATAAGTCGGGTTTGTATAAGTATAGCTAATTACAGAAGTTCCAGAACTAAGAGGTGTCACTAAACCTGACGTACTCACTTTTGCAACGCTAGTATTAGAACTACTCCAAACGCCTTGGGTTGTGGTACTGCTCAACTGAGATGTAGTTCCTACGCATAGAATGCTATTTCCTAGAATAGACTCGACTGTAGGTAATCCTACTATTGTACCATTTCCAAAAACAGTAGAAGTACAACCAGTTACGGGATCAGAAACAGAATAGGTGACAATTATATTTCCGCCAGAAATACCAGTTACTATACCTGTTGACGGAGTTATAGTTGCAATCGCAGTATCATTCAATCCCCAAACCCCTCCACTCGTCGCATTACTTAAAGTCAGGCTACTTCCCACACAAAGGGTAGTTCCGCTTCCAGATATTGCTGGTACTGTTGGGTTTGCATTTATTATAAAATTCGTAGTAGCTGTACTGTAGCAAGTAGAAACACTTATTTTAGGGTTAATGACTGTGTAATAGATAGAGACTTTGCCAGAACCTACAGCAGTAACTAATCCCGTTGCACTTACAGTAGCTATTGAAGTATTACTACTACTCCATTGGTAAGATCCCCCTGAAGGAATAACAGACGCATTAAATAATTGTGCATTTTGTCCAACACATAATACACTATCTCCCGTACTAGCCACAATTTTAGGTAAAGCTACTACAGTCAAATTGCTATTTGCTACAGATGGACAACGTCCAAATCCTACTGTAGTGTATTGTATTACAGCACTGCCAGCAGAAACCGCGCTGACATTGCCCGTTGTGCTATTTACTGTTGCAATCGATGTATTTGTGCTAGACCAAGTTCCTCCATTAGTAGCATTTGTAAAAGTAAAGTTACTACCTGCACATAATGAAGCGACTCCGGTATTTGCAGTAGCCGCATTACCTGTATTTACAGTAACAGCTGTTGTTTTACTTGAAACACAACCTACTGGGCTAGTGTATGTATAGGTAATGTTGACATTAGTTCCAGCTCCCCTAGTGCCTGTCAAACCCGTTAGGAGACCTGTTGTTGAATCAATAATTGCAGAAGCAGTATTACCACTCTTCCAAACACCACCTTTTGTTGTATCTGATAGTGTAATAGTAGAACCCGCACAAACAGTAGTTTGACCGGTAATCGGACCAACTGTTGGCAAATTATTTATTACTATATTCTTTGATACACTACCTACGCACCCATTACCTGCGTTTATTGAATAATTTACAGTTGCCGTTCCAGCAGTAACTGGGGTAACAACTCCATTGGTGATATTAGCAGAGCCTGACCCACTTGCCATAGACCAAGTAATCGTTCCATTTGTGGTTGAATCAGTGAAAGTGGAATTTGTTCCCATACAAAGATCTGATGGCCCTACTATGGGCGAAACCACCAAAGATTTAGTTACAGTAACAACCAAAGACTGTGTTCTGGTACATTGTCCATTGTTTGCTGTACAATAAACCGTTGTAGTACCAGTATTAGTTTTACTTGCTATCAAACTATTACTTAGTGTTTTGCCAGAATTGGTTAGTGTAGCTACAGAGGTATTACTACTCAACCATGTAGCTGTAACACTATTATTAAGATTGGTAGTGTAACTAATCACACCACCTGCACAAGTAGAGTTAGAACCAGTTATTGTAAATGTTGCTGGAGTTGTATTTACTGCAATTGTTGAACTGGCTGCATTATAGCAACCATTTTTGTCGGTAATACTGTAAGTTATAACTGAACTACCTGCACTTACGGCCTTTACCAAACCTGCTGTATCTACGGAAGCACTTGCACTACTTGTACTCCAAACACCTCCTGTACTATCATTTGTAATTCGAACAGAAGCCCCTGTACAAAGTGAGGTATCCGATATGCTGTTATTAGCAACATTAGGCAATGCATAAACAATAAAATTCTTAATTGCAGTTCCAATACAGCTTCCAGAGCCAACAGAGTATTGTATAGTCACAATACCTGGTTGAACAGTAGTTATGTTACCATTATTATCTACAGCAGCAATTGTTTGGTCACTACTACTCCATGTTGCGGTAGGATCTATCGTTGCATCTTTTAACTGTGTAGTGCTGTTCAAACAAACACTTGATGAACCTTGTATAGGAGCAACAACCACACTTGCAGCTACAGTAATTGGAAAACTTGCAACTTGAGTACAGCCCCCAGAAGTGGTGTAAGAGTAGTAAACAGTATCTTTCCCTGCTGCTTTACCAGTTAATAACCCAGCGTTATCAATTGTTGCATTCTTAGAATTACTTATGGACCAAGATCCCCCTAAAGTATTATCAGTCAAAGTAGTGGACGACCCGATACAAATGCTATTTGACCCCACAATAGGATTCACAGCTGCTGCTGCAAATACAGTGAATGGACTTGTTACAGAAGCAGTACATCCGAAACTTGTAGTTACTGAATAGGTTATTGTAGTTGTTCCAGCAGTTAGTGCATTCAACAACCCAGTACTTGCCCCTATCGAAGCCACAGTAGGTCTACTACTTGTCCAAGTACCTTTAGAAACTGTGTCAGACAGTTGTACTGTATTGTATTGACATGTAGAGGTCCCTCCACTTATTGGACTTAGAGCTGGAAGTGGATTAACAGTAACAACCAAACTTGCTGTTGCTGTACAACCTCCACTTGTTACTTTAAAAAATATTGAATCTGTTCCGGGGGTATTACCAAGGACATTTTCAGTTGAAACGCCACCGCCACCAACTCCGGTAGAAATTATCGCGTTATTATTACTTGAAGACCAGGTACGGGTTATCCCTCCTCCACCACGAGTAGAATTAGTAAGTGTTATTGTCCCTCCTACGCAAACATTTTTTGTGGTATACGCAATTGTATCAGCTACTGGTGCGGTAGTAACCGTTACATTTCTTGCAACGGTTCTATTACAACCATACTGATTTGTTACAGAATAGTTTATCGTGGCATTTCCTGCCGCAATACCAGTAACAACACCCGTAGAAGAGTCTACAGTTGCAATTGCTGTATTACTACTGTACCAAAAAGCAGTACCACCAGTTGGTGCAGGGGTAGAATTTGTGTAGGTAGTTGTTGAACCGGCACAAATTGTAGTTAATCCTGTTACACCTATTCCGTTTACTACTGGTGCACCACTAACAACAAAAGTGGTAGTAGCTGTATTAGAACAACCAGTTGTAGCATTTGTGATAGTATAACCTATAGTTGCAGTTCCAGCTGTTCCTGGAGTTACTACCCCAGTAAGGCTATCTATTGCAGCAACAATATTATTATCTGTGCTCCAAATACCTTTTGGAGTCGCATCACTCAGTGTACGGGTTCCAGAGCCACAAGAAATAGTACTACCTGTTATAGCCGCAACCGTTGGCAACGCACTTATCGTAACCGTGAATCTGGTAGTTGCAGTGGTCGTACCATCTACCACTTGTATAGTAAATGCATCTGTACCACTATAATTGGTGGTAGGGGTATAATAGAACCCTGAGGGTGAAAAAACACCACCATTTGAGCCCCCAGATCCTGGAAAACCATGGAGTGTACCATGAGATGGAATACTTTTTATTGAATAAGTCAGAAGATTTCCCGAAGTTTTATCATAAGTAGCTAAATAATTATCTATATAATAACTGGCTGAATTTTCACAAATACTTACCGATTGCGCAGTGCCGTTAACAAAGTAAAGGGTTCCTGTTTGGGCAAAGCTAGACAAGCAAAAAAACATAGAAAGCAACGGTAGTAAAACTCTGAGTTTCATAATTTGACGTTTTAGTAAATTTAGATGACGCTCTAAATCAAAATGCTGCCTTGAGACAGCAAATAATTTTAATTGTTTAAGCAGCGAAACTAATTTTTTTATTATAAAAATGTAAATGTAAAGATGAGTAAGTACATAATATAGGTGAACACATTAAACAATTTAACGAAAACGTTAACAACTACATTTAGAGAAACATTTTAACCTTATCGTAACATTAGAAGCAACCACTTCGCCACGCGTTTTATATCACCCTTATTCTTTTACAAAAGCAACACTGTAACATTCCCCATTTGAAGCTTGCGCACGCAAATGATATATTCCTGCTTTAAACTTACCAACTGAAATAGAGGAATTTTTGCTTTCCTTAATAGCTTGGTTTAGAATAATTGTACCCCTACTATCAAAAACTGTTACTCTGTTAATACATGTGCCTTGTAAAGTAATAAAATCTCTAGCGGGATTTGGAAAGACCATCAAACGCTCGGCATCATTCACAAATGGCACCGATACAAGCCTGCTGTAACTTATTACACCATCAATGTCTACTGTCTGAATCCTGTAATAATTAGCCCCCTTATTCGGATATTTATGCGTGGAAGTATAATTTCCTGCTCCCAAATTATTTGCTTTTACAGAGAAGATAGTATTAAAGCTGAAACCATCAATACTATGCTGCAAGTTGAATTCGCTAACATTTGATTCAGTTGCTGTTTGCCAGTTTATCACCACTTTCTCATTTGAAGATTTTGCCTCGAATGAAGAAAAAGTTACAGGCAACTGAGCAGCACTCACATATCTGCCAACAGAAATTGCATAGCAGTGACTTGTATCTACGGGAGAATAGCTAATGCTGGTACCAGGCGAAAAAATAAACCCAACAGGAGCATCATCAGCCGTATCTGCCACAATCAAAACAGTACCGTGCCCAATGCCACTGTAGCTTGTTCTGGAATCGTTAAAGTGTGCGCTTTTGCCAGAATCATCAATCACAGGCACTGCATACACTTTGTGAGCCGTTGAAAAAGACTTCACTCTTGCTGCAGAAACCTTTGGATAATAAGTCTGAAGCAATGTAGCATCTAACAATTGTGGCTTAGTTTCCAGAATCATAAAATGTCCATTAGATGATGAAGTAGAGTCATAGCCAAATGCCATCACATCACCAGGCTGGCAAAGTGCAAAGCCGCCTTTGCGCACACCATTATAAGTACCCAATCCGCTCTGTAGTGTTTTATTATATCCATCGATCACAGATGTTGCACAAACATTACCAGCTATATATGCCCACCCCGGTTTAGGTGCCGTCTTTAGGGTAGGAAAATCTACTGCAAATTCATAAGCAGTTGCAACGAATCCCTTGCTAGCCATAAGCCCCGTATTATTTGTCTTTATCCTAGCTATAAAACTTAGATATGGATTAGTCGAACTTGTTGTTCCCCCTATCGCTGATAACAACCTCGTTCCAAAACCTACACAATCAATTTTAGCATTGAAAGAATGTGTAGCTGAGTCATAAAAAGCATTGGGACATTGATTTGGCCATACAGACTTAAAGTTACTGATACCATATTGAGCGTACGAAGAAGAAGGAATGTAATAGCCAGTACCTGGATTAAAATAAACCTCAGAAACTGGGTAAGTCACCCCGTTGTACACAAGTGCGTTTCCATTGACAGTAACACCTGGCATAGTATAATACTTCTGCTGCAAAAGATAGGGCTGTGCTATGCCCATTGCTGCTTCCAAAACAGAATTATAAAAGGTATCGTTATATTTTGTTGTAATCAGAGGAGGCGAAATGGCAGTATCCCTCAAAGAATTAGTTGCATTTGCAGTAAATACAAATTTTGAGATGAAAATAAATGAGGCTAAAAAAGCAAACCGTTTGATATAACTGTCAGTCATGAAATTACTTTTAGTTGTCACCAGACTTATACATATCTGTGATACTCTATGTGTAGCAATTGTTGCTTTTGTAATAGCAACAATTCAATTTGATTCTTTTTCATCATTATACCATAATAATACTATTCTAAAACAAAAATCCCCGCTTACTTCGCAGTAAGCAGGGATCTATTATTTGTAATTTCAGGAGATTAGTATCCACCCATGCCGCCCATATCAGGAGCACCATGAGAATGACCTTCTTCTTTCTTAGGCTTATCAGCAATAACGCATTCTGTAGTTAACAACATACCTGCAATTGAAGCTGCATTTTCCAATGCTACACGTGTAACCTTAGTTGGATCGATAACACCAGCAGCCAATAGGTTTTCGTAAACTTCAGTACGTGCATTGAAACCAAAGTCAGCTTTACCTTCCTTAATTTTTTGTACCACGATAGAACCTTCAATACCACTGTTAACCACAATCTGACGAAGAGGTTCTTCGATAGCGCGTTTAACAATCTGGATACCTGTTGTTTCGTCGATGTTTTCGCCCTTAAATCCTTCTAAGCTCTCGATAGCACGGATATAAGCAACACCACCACCTGGAACGATACCTTCTTCAACTGCTGCACGAGTAGCATGAAGTGCATCATCAACACGGTCTTTCTTTTCTTTCATTTCTACTTCTGTAGCCGCACCTACATACAATACTGCAACACCACCGCTTAGTTTAGCCAAACGTTCTTGTAGTTTTTCGCGATCGTAATCTGAAGTTGTATTTTCTACTTGTGCTTTAATTTGGTTCACACGCGCTTGAATAGCTTCCTTAGTTCCCTTACCACCTACGATAGTTGTGTTGTCTTTATCGATAGTGATAGAAGAAGCTTGACCCAAATATGTTAAATCAGCATTTTCTAACTTGTACCCTTGCTCTTCGCTTACAACAGTTCCTGCAGTAAGGATAGCAATATCAGTCAACATTTCTTTTCTTCTGTCACCAAAGCCTGGAGCTTTTACAGCTGCAACTTTGATAGTACCACGCAATTTATTTACAACCAATGTAGCCAATGCTTCACCTTCTAGGTCTTCAGCAATGATTACTAATGGACGACCACTCTGAGCAACTTTCTCCAAAATATGGAGGATATCTTTCATTGCAGAAATCTTCTTATCATAGATTAAGATGTAAGGATTTTGCAATTCAACTTCCATCTTTTCGCTGTTTGTAACGAAGTAAGGAGAGATATAACCACGATCAAACTGCATACCTTCTACCACATCAACTGTAGTATCTGTACCCTTTGCTTCTTCAACAGTAATAACCCCTTCTTTACCCACTTTAGCCATTGCATCAGCAATCAACTTACCAATAACAGCATCACTGTTAGCAGAGATAGTAGCTACTTGTTCAATTTTTTTGCTGTCGTCGCCAACAGATTGAGATTGAGATTTAAGGTTAGCGATAACTTTAGTTACAGCTTTGTCGATACCACGTTTCAAATCCATTGGATTTGCACCAGCAGCAACGTTCTTTAAACCTTCACCAATGATAGACTGTGCCAAGACGGTTGCAGTAGTAGTACCATCACCTGCAATATCAGCAGTTTTAGAAGCTACTTCTTTCACCATCTGAGCACCCATGTTTTCAATTGGGTCTTCTAGTTCAATTTCTTTTGCTACAGAAACACCATCTTTAGTTACTTGTGGTGCACCGAATTTCTTTTCTATAACCACATTACGACCTTTTGGTCCCAATGTTACTTTTACAGCGTTTGCCAAAGTGTCAACGCCTTTCTTCATTTTGTTTCTTGCTTCGATGTCGAAGAAAATTTGCTTTGCCATTTCTTAATTTGCCCCTGTCTCCTTAAGGAAGACTTTGACCTACAGGGCTTGTAGGTTTTTAATTTAAAATAATTAAATACGATTTTTTTCCTTACACCCCTTTAGGGAATGGGGGGTTAAACGATTGCTAAGATGTCGCTTTCTCTCATTATTAATAGGTCTTGCCCTTCAACAGCGATTTCTGTTCCGGCATATTTACCGTACAACACAGTATCGCCTACTTTTACTGTCATTGGTTCATCTTTCTTGCCTGTTCCTGCGGCAACAACAACTCCACGTTGTGGTTTTTCTTTTGCAGTGTCTGGGATGATGATTCCACCAGCAGTCTTTTCTTCAGCAGCAGCTGCTTTTACAATCACTCTGTCATGCAGAGGGGTGATGTTCAACTTTTCAGTCGCCATAATTATTAATTTTTGAGTTAAAGAATTAAATTTTCGTTTCGAGTCAACGATTATTATGCCATCGAAACTATTCAAGTCAAATTTTCAGTCGATGTAGTTTTTTAGGAGAATTATAGATTATTGATTTGACATTAAGTGTGAAAAAGTTGCATACCAAATAATTTGTTCGTGTCAAAATAGCATAGGCTCATCTATTTCCCCCTTTTATTACGCTGATAATTATATTATTCCAAACCCAACCCAAACTCCTATCAATTAGTTCATCTTATTGTGCTGTTACAGGCAAACTCGTATTCATTGGCCCCATACCCTTGTTGTTTACACCAAATGCAGTAACATTCAATAGATTACTGTTTACGTTTGAAAAAGCCACACCATGTGCGGTGCCTATTTTTATGTAGGTAGATATGCCTGCATTGGTTACGACCAACGTATTGTTTATTTGAGTAATCGTAACCCCAACCGGACTAGCCACAAAAACATAAGTAATATTTTTGAACCCTTTTAGCGGGTTTACAAAGGCTCTGAACAATCCTTTTACAGTAGAGGTTACCAATCTAAAACCATCAAACAAAGTAGGAAAAAGCCCTGCGGAAGAAGAACTTTTACTTGCCACAAACCCAGCATCTACAATAACGGTTTCTATTCCTTCTGCACATACACTTACATAGTTTGCCGTAAGTCTAAAGGCATTGTTCCAGTCTTTTACAGCTAACCTCAAGGTTGCTTTTGCTGTTTTTGTTCCCAAAGCGGCATTTGCGATAGCCGTGTTGAGGGCGTTGTTCAGCCCTGTTAATTGAAGGATTGTGAATGGAAGGTTTGCAAATAGTGCAATAGTAGCACCAAGCCCGGTGATAACGCCTTTACCAAAAGTAACTTTTAGTTCGGGTGTTGTTTTGAGAAACGTGAGTAATGCTTTGATAGACAGTGTCATCATTTTCGTTTTAGGCAGCAAGCATACAACTTGTTGTAGTGGCACAGAGGTAAGTCTATTAAAGCAGAGTGCAACCTATTATTTAGGATTATGGTGTTAAAGTTTGATTTTAAGTATAAAAAAGGTTTAGAAGGATGGAATTTTAAAGAATAACCCTAATGAAAAATGGTAATAGGGTAGAAAAATATTTATTTACACCGTCGAAATGATGCTCGCAACCGTGTAAATGATCATTTACACGGTGTAAATGATCGCGGCGGCAGTGTGAATGGTTGTTGCGACGGTCTAAAAAAGATTTACGCGGTGTAAATGACCATTTCCCCTGTGTAAATGCATGCCGCGACAGTGTTAATGATTGTTGCGGATGGATAAAATCCATTTACACGGTGTAAATGACCATTTCGATGGGGTAAATAAGTTGAAGGATGGGGGAATTTATGTTTACGCCTTTCTAGATGTTGTTTATTATTACCTAAATTAGCTTCAGAAGGAGATTGATATAACTGGATTATGTTTTAACCAGTTTTTTGTTCTTGATTTGAAAAATTAAATAAACGGCAATGAAGTTGGTCTATTATATTTATAAACAATAATAATGTTATTGGTTATCACACATCGATGTAAAATAAAAATAAATGGCTAAAATAATTTTAGAACTACCGAAATTTCAAGAAACATTCAATCCAATACTTGATGTTTTAAGTAATGGTGAAACAATTCAGTACAGAGAACTAATAAAGCAAGTGATAGAAAAGCATTATGAAAATAACAGATAACAAGCATTACAAGGAATCACTACACAGAGTGTTATAGCCAGATGAACAAGGGGGAAGGTAACCTAACGGATGCAGAAGCAAGAGAAATTGAAACAACAGCGAAAGCAATAGAATATTACGAAGACTACATTCTGAAACTAATGCCAATGCCTGTGACCATCAATGCCGTTGTACAACAAAAAGCAGAGGAATTGGCGCTATCACAAAAGCAACTGGCAGAAATGTTTGGCATGACCCCTCCCAAATTGTCTCAAATCCTTAATGGCAAAAGACAGCCCGATGTAACTTTCCTGAAGGCAGCACATCAGAAACTAGGGATTGATGGCAACTTCATCTTAGAAATGGTTTAATTGATTTATCGCTTTTTCATCAAGCTATATACATACATACGCTCTACTTTTTCTCTTGCCCACGGGGTTTTACGCAGGAAAGTAAGGCTGGATTTGATGCTTGGGTCGTTCTGAAAACATTTAATGTTTACACGCTCTGCCATCTTCTCCCAACCATATTCCTTTACCAGATGATTCAAAATCATTTCCAGCGTTACGCCATGAAGCGGGTTGTTGCTTTGTGTATTTTCCATTTTGCAATGATAGTATTAAAATTTGTTGCCACAGAGGCACTGAAAAAAGAAAAGACAAAGAATTCTCTGTTTCTCTGTTTCCTCCGTGCCTCTGTGGCAAATGCCCTTTTATCCCAACCCAAATTCTTCGTGCAATTTAGGTATCACCACATCCTGAAATCCTTTTCTCATAAGCCTTTCCTGAAAGTTCTGTTGCACCTCATATTCGCCGTGTACTACAAAGAACTTCTTTACCTTCTTTGCATCCTGACAAGCAAGAAACTGACTGAGATCGTCATAATCACCGTGCGCACTCAAGCTACGCATCACGCCAACTTCTGCAACAACATTGTGTTCTTCGCCATAAATGCGCACTTTCTTTGCACCACGCATCAGCCTTCCTCCCAACGAAAAAGGTTCGCAGTAGCCAACAATCAGAATCGTATTTCTTTTATCATTAATGGTGTTTGCAATATGGTGTTTAATCCTTCCGGCATCAGCCATACCACTTGCCGCCAATATAATACAAGGTTGCTGCAATGAATTGATTGCCTTACTCTCTTCGGCATCAGCGGTAAAAATAAGATTAGGAAAATCGAATGGATCATCATCCATCTCCATCAGTTTTCTTATCCTGTTATTAAAATATTTAGAGTAACTCTTCACAATCTTTGTCACCTTCTCACTCAGCGGACTATCCACAAATACTTTCACGTGTGGCAGTTTCTTCTCCAGAAACAATTGATTCATATAATAGAGTAACTCCTGCGTTCTGCCCACACTAAAAGCAGGAATCACTAGTTTTCCCTTTTTCTTAACGCAGGTCTCTGTAATCCAATGTTCGAGGGTATGGAGGGTATCACTAACCTGATCGTGCAGACTATTGCCATAAGTACTTTCAGAAATGATATAATCTGCCTGCGGAAAAGTCGCCGGGGACTTCAATATCACATCTCTATACCTGCCCACATCGCCCGTGAAAGTGATATGTGTTTCTTTACCATTTTCTTTTACCGCCAGGTTCACTACCGCACTTCCTATAATATGCCCTGCCTCTGTAAACAT
>CANGFK010000030.1 GCA_947452925.1 Chitinophagaceae bacterium
GAATAATTTGATTGCTATCCCCAAATCCATTTTACCTGTTGTTTGGCATTGGCTTCGTTGTTGAACATATTCAATAGCAATTCTTGTCTTCTTGTTATTTCTTCTTTATTAAAGGGTAAATCTTTCAGTTTGCCGATGATATTAACGAAGTCATTCGCATCATTTCCTATATGACAAGCCGATTCCAGCCCGCTTCCTACAACAGTAGCTTCATTCACCAAACAATGCCTCCCATTGTATAATGCATTCAATAGCTTCAGTTTTATACCGCTTGTATGATAAGAGGGTAGTATGTTGATGTGTGCTTTCGCAATCATATCTTGCATCTGTGCTTCTGTTGGATTGGCAACAATACAAGTATGCATTCGTTCATGTGCAAGCGCTTCCAGTTTTTTGGAAGGGTTCTTTCCAGCAACAACAAAAGGAACTTCTATTTTGCTGAACACTTTTTCCAATAGCCAGGTTGCAGCTTTTTCATTTACTTCAACACTCAAATCTGCCTGGTATAAACAGTAATGTCCCATGCCCGGTGCACAGTTTACCTCCCATGTCGGGGGCAAATACAAAGGAAGATAATCAATAGTCTTGCAACAAAATTCAGTCCTATAGGTAGCAACGTCTTTGTGTGTTACACCCCAAAAGGCAGTTGCCTTCGATGCTATCTCGTGTTCATATTTCTTCAGCAAGCTACTCTCCCGTAGGTAATACATCTTTTTGAGAGGGGAGGAGCAGGACTTGTATAAATCATGATAGTATTCATACTCCACATTGTGTACCCGCACAAACTTTCGTCTGTTCTCAAAGCGTGGGTCACGCAGCAGATAGGTACAATGCACCCCTTCCATGAAAATGGGATAATCATCCTTCAATAAATTCTGAAACAAATCTTCATTACGTCTGCTTGCAACAATGTAAGGTGTGTTTGCGCAAACGCTCTTATGACCTTCTTGTCTTTCGTAGTAATCTACAGAAACACAATACTTATTCAGTTCCTCTTGTTGCCCCCTTCCATAATCAAAACAATGCAAATGAATCTTTACCCCTTGTGCTTGTAGTGCGGGAAGTTTATAAAACAAATCAAACACACCGCCATAATCGACAGGGTAAGGGACATTTAATGTGATGATATGTAGGTGCTTATCCAATGTTATTTTATGGGTCTTACAAAAGCGTTTTCCAAAATGCGATTAATTTCTTTTCTTCCTCGTTCCAATTAAGGGTGTTGCGGGCAGCCATCGTATTTGATTGCAACGAGTTATAAAGAACACTATTAGTCAACAATTTGTTCAATGCGTCCGAAATCGTTGTTTCAGAAGTGTCATTTATTAAGTAAGCAAAGGGATGTTCTTGCAGGATGGCGGCATACTCTGGATAGTTCACGCATAGCTGTGGAATTCCGCCCATCATATAATCGAAAAAGCGATTGGCTAGTGAATAGTATTGGTTCAGTCCGGTATCTTCAAAAAGCATTACGCCAATATGGCTTTGTTGGGTAATGAGCCGTAGTTCTTTGGGTGTAACCGCTCCTCTGAAGATTACTTTATCTTCCAGAGTATATTCTTTTGCTAATGTTTTTGCCTGATTCAAGAAGTTACCTACTCCACAAATAAGTAGTTGTGCGTTTACATTCCTCATGGCGGGTATCAGGGTTTCGAAACTTCTGCCTTCGTTCACTGCCCCTTGATAGAGGATGGTGGGGGTAGCAAACTTCTCCACTTGGTCTAATGGTTTCAATACAGGCAGGTTCCGCACTATCTTATAGCTTGCATTATATCTTCTTTCAAATTCTTCTTTGATGAATAAGTTTACGGTATAGCCTTTTGCAAAGCGAGGTACTGCAAAACGTTCTATCATCAGCCAGAATCTGTGAATTATTTCCCTTGTTACAATCTCCTTCTGTTCGGTAAACAATTCATGTGCATCATATACTCTAGGTTTATTCCGGAGGAGAGAGGCAAAGTAGCAAGGGATTATGGTGTCTAAATCTATGGCGCAGTAGGCATCTGCTTTTGCAAAGAGGAGGTAGAAGAACAGGCGGATGTTATATTCTGAGTAAAATAAGAACCCTTTTGTGAAGAAACAATACAATCTTTTCTGACCGAATGTTTGTTCTCCCAGAGTGATGGAGTTGCGCAACTTTCTGCCAACAAGTACTGGTTCATATCCTGCGCTTGCAAGGGAGGAACAGATGCGTTGCATCCTTTGATCGTAACTTAAGTCGTTGGTAACTGTCAATAAAATCCGTGGCAATAGTATCCCGTTTAGGGCAAATATATGGCAAAGCATTGGGTGCATTTTTTTAGGAAATTAAAGAGGTCTAAAGCCGTGTCAACTTTTGGTTTTGGTAAACAGGAGTGTTAAATTAATAAAAATGCTGAACTTAGGCGTTTGTATAGTTTCAGTTTATATATTCGTGATGTATAATTGATTTATTAACAGCAAGTTTCATTAAAATTAAAATCGTATGAAAGCTACAAAACTCTGCGTTGTTTTACTCCTCTCTGTGCTATTGCAAAAAGCAAATGCTCAAGAGTTAGCACATTCTCTTCTTTGGAGAATAAGTGGTAAGCAACTGAAACATCCCTCTTATTTGTACGGTACAATACATATTCAGAATAAAAAAGTCTTCAATTTTCCCGACTCTCTTTACACCGCTATTGATGAATGTTCTGCTTTTGCGTTGGAATTTAATCCAGATAGTATAAATAGTGGATTATCTGATTACCTCACAAATCAGTTTCAAAAAGAAGAAAGTAAAAGAAAAAAGGCTAAAAAGTTAAAAGAAATACTTTCTAAATCTGAGTTAGATGAATTAAGGAACAGGCTCGGAAAAAGTGGAAAAGTAGATGCTGGCGAATTAACTCTTAAGCAGGCGTATGTAATGAAAGAGAAGTTTCTTACTCATAAAAAGCAAGAGGATGACATGCCCACGTTTATGGATGCTTTCTTGTACAAAATTGCAAAAGATAAAGACAAGGTAATGGAAGGGTTGGAGCCTATCAACCTAGAGATGTGTGTACTAGAAGACTTGAAAGAAAAAGAAACCGATGCTAAGGCTTTTGTGGAAAATATCAAGAGAACAGACAATAGTCTGGATTTGATGACAAACATATACCTTGAAAAGGATATCAACAAAATACAAAAGTATACTGAATCTATGCCGAGCTCTTTTGAAAACAAAGTAATTATTGCCCGAAATAAAAAGATGGCATTGGTGATGGATAGTATTATGCAAAGTCAGTCTTTATTTTCTGCTGCTGGTGCTGCACACTTGCCAGGAGATACGGGGCTGATTTTATTGTTGCGCCGGATGGGCTATACTGTAGAGCCAGTTATGTGTAATACTTTTACCCATGCGTCCAAATATGTGTTCAGTAAAAAAGAATCACCATGGGTCAATGTTGTTGATACTACTGCAGGATATTTAGTAAGGATGCCTTCAGAGCCTAGCGATGTAAAAGCAATGGGAGGTATAGTGAAAATGAAAACTTGTATTGATCTTACAACAAACCAAGGATTTTATACTATGCACATATCATCTCCAGCATTTACTGTTAAAAAAGATAGTATGATGGATGCTATGGCAAAAGCCATGACATCTAGTGCAGGTGGAATAGATGTTGAAAATAAGACAGTGAAAAATGCAGGCGTTGAGGGAAAGGAATATGATTACAAGGGTAAAGGAAAAATATATTACAGGCTGCAGCTGCTAATTAAGGATAATGACCTGTTTATGCTACTCTCTAACAGTATGGCAAAATCTAGTAGTCAGGTGGATTCTTTTTTTAGCTCATTCAAAGTACTGACTAAAAACAAGCAATCATGGTCTAAGAAAATTTTTGATGATGATTATATCTCTGTAAGTACCCCTGGTTCAAAACCAAAGCCAACTATAGAATATGATAGTGATAGTTCATACTTTCAAAAAACGTATACCGCTGTTGATGAAACAGCAGGTGCCTACTATTTCATATATGTGTCTCAGACTGTAAAGGGATTTAACTTTATGGATGACTCTTCTCATATAGAAAATCTAGAAAAAAGAATGAATGATAAGGTTGTTCACTTTGAAAGAAAAGTGATTACTACCCCCAATTATACTGCCGATGAATATGAGGGTGTTCAATCTAAAGGCGTAATGTTTATGGGTAGAATGTTATACAGTGGTAACAGACTGTATGATGCTTTGGTTATTTATCCGGATAGGAATGAATCGAAGGCAGATGCTAAATTGTTTTTGGAATCAATACAGTTACTTCCAGTTTTCTCTGAGTCCAACAAATTGCAAACTGCTCCAGATACTTCATTCAAAACTTATGCACCCGCCGCGTTCAATGTGATTGTTTCCGAAAAGAAGGATACTGACTCATCAGCAAAGGAAACAGTAAACGATTCTTTAGTTCATTACAGATGTTATGATGAAAAGAGGCTTATAAATTATGATCTATTTAAAAAGAAACTGAGCCAGTATTATTGGAATACCTCTGATACTGCTACACTTAGCAAATGGATAAGGAGGAATAAGGAAGATGGTGAAACTATTTCGGATATTAAATTCGGAACAGTTGGCAAAATTCTTACAGCCGAAGCAACAATGACAAAACCTAGGTCTGCACAGCAACACAGGGTGAAAGTGTGGGGACAGGGGCATACGCGTTATACCCTTACAACAATGATTCCCGCATATGCTGTTTCGGATAAATCGGTGGACTCTGTTTTCAGCAAACTGAGTGTGCTTGCCAATGATCGCTCAACACTGGCCCCCAATCCTAATGCCTTTATTGCAGCGTTACACAGTACCGATTCCGTCACTTATGCCGATGCTGTAAAACAAAGGGATGAGGTCTACTTTAGTAAAGAGGATTTGCCAACATTACTCAAAGAATTCCCTACAAATTTTGCGCAGGATACTTCAGATAACTATGGGGCTAGTGGTCTTTTACTAGACCAGATAGAGGTATATACCCATGAACTCTCTGTTAGTGACCTTGCAGATGTATACCTCAAAATGCCTGAGGGAAGGGACGCACAGAAGTTCTCTGTGCTGAAGTTGTTTGCTAAACTAAAAGATTCAACGGCAGCTTTTGCAAAGTTGAAGTCGTTGATGTTGTCTAATACGCCCACAAGCGGTTTTGGTTATGACTTATATAACGAGCTGCTATTGCATCCAGATAGAACTAAAACATTTTTTCCAGATTGGTTCCAACTCACCAAAGATTCTAGTGTAAGTTCAATTGTTTGTAAGCTGGCCAAAGGGTTGGTAGACAGTGGTTATCTTTCCAAAGAATCTATACAATCCCAATTTCCTTTAATACTTGCCAATAGTCAATACAACAGGAGTAAAGTAACGCCCGAAAACAACTACACAGGAATGGTCAATTTACTCTCTCTTTATAACGATGAAGCAGCTTGGAAGGAAATAAAAATGTATCAATATGTTTCGGATAACTACATAAAGAGAGATGCGGTAAAGCAACTGTTGATTAAAAAGATACAACCAGATGCAGTTGTTGTAGATTCTCTCTCAACGGATATGTCATTTAGAACTGAAGTCTATAACTTGTTGTCGGATAATAAGAAACTTGATTTCTTTCCTAAGCGTCTGCACAATCAACGGTCTTTTGCAGAATGTCATTTGTTTAATACAAATGAAGACGATGGTTATAATTATATGAAATTTATTGCTGATAAGAGCCTTAAATACAATGGGAAATTGCAACGGTTTTATCTATTTGAAGTCAAGTACAACAAAAAGGATTCTGATAGCTATTTGGGTATTGCCGGACCATACAATACCTCAACATCAAAATTATTCATTGGTGATGAGGAGGAGGATGTAACGGGTGTGTACGTTACAGAACCATTAAATGGCAAACAGACCGACGCTCAACTAAAAGCGTATTTGAAGGAGGTTGAAGAAAAAAATAAGAATAGAGTGGTAGATGGAGAAGTTAAATAAGTTGACTCTGATGGTGCGACCTCTCAGACAATCCAATTGTACAAGAGGTTGCATCGTTTTGAGGCATGTGAGATTTGTTTTTGATTAATCATGGACTATTAACTTTTATTTGTAACAAATGCCACACGCCCACTCAAATTCCGAAATAAAATTGCTGCATAATCATCAATTTTTTCATATTATTGCACTAAGGAAAAAGCGTTTACTTGTCTATTATCCAAAACAGCTTATCCATTTAAAAATTATTTATTCATTTTAAAACAACAAACTCATGGGCTTTTTCGATCGTTTATCAAATGGGTGGAGATTAACGCAAGGAAGTTTCTCTATCCTCAAAGAAAACAAACAATTAATTATTTTCCCAATTATCACATTTGTTTCCTTACTACTTGTTATGGGGTCTTTTATCGTTGGCCTACTTGCGTTAAAAGGCTGGGATATAGAAGGGCTTCAAATGGAAAGGTCTAATTATTACCTTATTCTGTTTGGCTTCTACGTAGTTAACTACTTTGTTATTGTTTTCTTTAATACAGCACTTATCCATTGTGCCCGCTTGTATTTTAATGGAGAAGAACCTACAATTAGCAAGGGACTCAATTTTAGTATCAGCCGTATTGGAGTCATCTTTACTTGGGCATTGTTTGCAGCTACAGTAGGGACAATCTTAAAATCGATTCAGGACAAGGCAGGTTTCCTCGGAAAAATAATTGTTGGTATTGTTGGTATTGCATGGGGCATCTCTACATTTTTTGTTTTACCTATCATTGCTTACGAAGAAGTAGGTCCATTTGAAGCTTTAAAAAGATCAGCAAATTTGATGAAAGAGAAGTGGGGTGAATCACTCGGTTCATCATTCAGCTTTGGCTTTATTCAATTTATTTTATTTATTGCTGCAATTATTCCTTTGTCTTTGATTGGGGCGTACCTCAGCATTCCTTTGGCTGTGGCATTGGGGGTCTTATATTTTTCGGTGGTTCTTACTATAATGAGTGCGGTACGTAATATTTTCATTGCTGCTGTATATGAAACAATCAATCATCGCCCAGTAAAAGAGTTTGAGACTACATCAATAGATGATTTATTTATTCAGAAGTAAGTTTTTATCGTTCTATATTATAGTAGTTAAATACTTGTGTAGGTATAAAAAGAGGATGATTCTTAGAATAAGAATCATCCTCTTTTTATTTTAATGGTACTATCATTAATCAAAAAAACATATACCTCAATGAATGTACTGCGTACCCCAATGAACGTAATGCGTACCCCATAAATCCAACTTTGCCTATCACAGATTCCCCTAAAAGATATTTTTATAGAAGGAAGAAAGGCAAAAGAAAAAAAAGAAAGTAGGGTTGATTGAAAAAGAAAGAGGACTCCGAAAAAGGCTTGGTTGTGTTGGTTGCCACGGGAGGGTTTTTGACAGGGGCAACCAACTTGTTGTTGAACACTAGCAAATGTTCAAAGTAAGATAGCAGACTACCTAATTAAAGTTGTACACATTTTGAAATTAGTTTTCACTGTCTGTCATCCCGCAGGGATCTAACCGAAAATAGTGTACGATGAAAAGAAAGAGAAACAAGAATTCATTGAAGTTATTGAGTCCTTTGGATAGTTTGAATGTAGAGATTTAAATTCCCTTAGATTTGTATTGACGAAGGGGCTTTAAAAACAAAAACAATCAGATGGAATCCTTTAAAGCAAAGAGCTTCAGAAAAAAGCGAAAGTTTGAAAGAGGTTAAAACCTTCGTAAATGCAGGAGTTAGCGGTAATTTTTCAGACACATTATGTAATCAGACTGTTCATTTCATCATGACATAAAACACATGACTAAGCATTTCCCATTTTTCCTATCCTTTTCCTTTTTGATACTGTTCTCACTTCAGGCATTTGCAAGTCCGCAACTACCAGACTATATTATTTTTAAAGGTGACACTCTTGCGACTTATAACTTACTCATAGAACAGTATTTTCAGTTACAAGCAAAACCAAATGAAGGAAAATTGTTTGGACTAAGTTTTAGAGACGGTTCATCATTTAACTGTTGGCGAGGATACCAAGCTATCTACAAAATTGATAATGACAGTCTTTTTCTTGTTGATATAATACATTGCGGTGAACGGAGAAATGGGAAAATTGACAAAACCGCATCTGCTGAAAAAATGAAAGAAATTTTCAATGACAAATTCAGTAATGACAGAGTTTACATAAATTGGTTTTCAGGCGACATGAAATTTCCATTGACGAACAAAGTACTAAGGTGGGATGGAGTATTTTATACAATCTACGAAAAGGAAAAAGTTATCAGCATTTCGAGCGGAAGAGTTTTGACAACTCAAGATGTTGAAAATTACGTTGATGACCCAAACAGAATTGACCGTAAAGACAAGAGCAAAATTTCGGATATTCTCTTCAAGAAATTAAAGAAAGCCAAATGGAAGAATAAAAACGATTTTGATTGTTCTGACGAATACATGGTGACAATTGAAGAGAATGGCAATATCTCAAAAGTAAGAATGCTCTACTCTGAGGAAGAAATTGAAAAATACTATGACAAGGATGAATATAATTTCTGCATCAAGAAAGTCTATGACGCATTGAAATCACTCAAATTTGACATTATTAAAGACAAAGGGAAACCGATAGCGGAAGATATTTATATTCACATTTGGGTGAAGGATAGTGGTAAACTTGAAAATTGGACAAATTAATAAAACCCATCTAGCGCAGGAATGTTCGAAAATCGGGAACTCGAGCAGGACTCCCGTCTTGTTCGTAGCCGTTACTAATCTTTAAAATAAATTACGGAAAATATAAGTAAAGCTGTCCCTAGCTAGTGCGAGTGACTCGCTAAAATCTATAAGGGCTAGCGCACGCATTTCGCGTGTGCATTCGCTAAGATTCACCCAACTAGTTCAGGAGTGTCCGAACAATTGGGCACATCAATAATGGGGGTGTTGAGCATGTATCACATAAGTATTAGAAACTAAACTTATCCTTTCGGACGTTTGAATAGCTCCCATAAAAAGGGGAATAATGTCTTTAGCCAAAGCATGGTGAAGTAATAGGGAACGGTGAGGGGATAATGCTTTTTTAGGTAGTATAAATATTCGCCGTAGGCTAATCCCTTAGGACTTTTGAGGTATTCAATCCGCTTTTTTAAAGATACGTTTCCTGTTTTCCAGTTGTTTCCATGATCATCTTTACACAAACCAAGTATTCCGGGCACCAACAAAAGTGGGATGTTGTTTTCTGGGGCTCTGCGTGTATAGTCGTAATCGGCAAGACTATGGGTGTATCTGCTATCTAGTTTACCTAGTTTTTCAAGGGCATAGCTGCTGATGAATAATATATTAGCATTTGCATAATCGCAAGAAACTGGTATGTCTGAAGGCAGTACTAGTTGACTGGATATAAGAAAATTATTTCGCGTTAGCTTATAGCCGCCATAAGAAACCTTTCCTGTTTCGGCATCTGCGGTAGCACCAATATAGATGCCCGGGGAAGTATGAGTGATAGAATTGGTGTGGGTATTTGTTAGTGCAGTCAAGCAATCAGGCTCCAGTACAACATCATCATTCAGTAAAAGAAAGGCGGAAAATCCTCCCTTCAAAAATGCAGTATCCCAAGCCAAGCGCATGCCTCCTGCCCAGAATAAATTGCCAGAACCAGCTACTATTGTCACCTGAGGAAATTGGTTTGCTACCTCCAGAGAAGTACCGTCGGTGCTGCCATCATCTACCAGAAATATTTCGAACTGATAGTTTGAAGGCATTTCACAAGCATAAAAGGAGGAAAGACAGGCAAGTGTCTTCTCTTTTCGATTGTAACAGGTGAGCAAAACAGCAACTTTATCCATTTATTTATGACCTCAATTTAGATATAATTCACGATAAGGGTTTGGTATGTACAGCCAAGCGTTTTTTCCGCTTATCTATCATTCACTTAAGAAAATAGCCTGTTGATTTTATCCTGTCCCCAAACAAATATCTTCTTCAACACTCTTGTTCTTTTGTTGTAGGAGTAGGCGTCGGCATCGGCATCTGCAACAACATAAGTAGGGGGCTTTATGGCTGAAAAGTCAACTTCTTGCGCAATGTTTTTTGTAATACTACTTTGCTTTTTAGTTGTATGTGTTGCTGCACTGTCAAAGCCTATGTTCTCAACAAGATTGTAGTTGGGTACCACTGAAAGTCCACTGTTCACCAAATGATAGAAAGCATACTGATAATCCCAGGTATTAATTTTCCCATTGTACACCTTCCAGAAGTCAAACATGGCAGTGATGGAGTGTAACGGAACTTTTTTTAGGTTGTACTTTGTTCTGCTTTTTTCTAGTTCTGGCAAGCCTGATAGCTTTAGATTGTAGTGTTTCCAGGTTCTTCTCCACGATGCCCAGCCCCAGATGGAAGTTTCTTGAGAGAAGTAATAATCTCCATCGCCCCTTTTTATTCCATTCTGACTATTGTAACCTGCAATATGCCAGATACGATTATCGTCTTTGTACTGCTGTAACATCTTCTGGCAGAAGCTAAAAAAAGATAGAGAAGGAAGGCAGTCGTCTTCCAGTATAATACCTTGTTCCTCCTGCTCAAAAAACCAAGTGATGGCTGAGCTAACTGCCAATCCACAGCCCAGATTTTCTTCTCTATACAATAATTTAACCTCACAATTCCAGTCGACAGTTTCAATTAAAGCCCTTGTTTTATTACACGAATCTTTGTCTGTGTCAACATGTTTTCTGGCACCGTCTGCTGCAACATACAAGCGAGTGGGTTTTATTTCCCTAAGCCGATTTAGAACAACCTTTGTTAGTTCTGGACGATTAAATATCAAGAACAGAACTGGTGTATCAAAAGAAAGTGTCATACTCACAATGTATTTAGTTGTGTAAATACTAATTTAAGGCTACCTGCCTAATTTGAACTGATTTTTACAGTCGCTGTTTTTTTATAGGTACTGTATTTTTTCACTTCAATAAACTTTTCTAAATCGGGTAGGAAAGCGTTGTAACACAAAATAAAAAAGATCCATGGAGTAGCTGTGGAAAGAGAATTATTTGCAGATCCTAACCCAATAAAAGAAACTAAAAGTAATATCTGTACGTTGCGACTGATGCCTCTTAATAGTTTTCTCATCCAGACTGTGTACAAGAAAATAAGAAAAATACTCACTGGTATCCCATACTCTAGAATAAGCACAATGAAAGAATTTTCAACTCCACCGGCGTCCAGCTTATTGGTTATGTATAAATAACTTTTGGGGTTGCCAACCCATAAATCATAACTAGTTACATAATCAAAGGCATCAAATACATCAATACGCGTTTGGGCACTTCCATCAAAAAGAGTGCTCTGCAAAAGCCTATCTCCAAAACCTTGTTTTGCGACTAGGGTGATTACTAAAATTACTGCAGTGCTTAAAAAGAGATAGAACGATGCTGATGCCTTTTTTTTCGACTTGAATAGTAAATAATAAATCAGAAAAAGAAGCAGAATCACCCATATTATTATTGCTGCTTTTGCATTAAAGCAAAGGAGAGATATAAACCCCAAAGATAGTAGTGCTGTTTTGTAGATTATTTTGTAATTGGAGATAATAATGAAAGCCATAATTATCGAAATACATACAGCATTGGTTAATGGATGACCTAAGAAAGCAGAACTTCTAAATGCACCTTCCATAGCTATCGTTTCTTCAATATCATTGTTGTAATAGGAATAGGGAAATAAGTTGAACTGAAAAACTTTTTCTCCGATAGAAAGGACGCTGTTCAGTAGGAAGAATATTAGTATTACATGCTGGATTCTTAATTTGATTTCATTTTTCTGGGTTCTCAGAAAAATACTGATGAGGATTAGTGAAGTAGTTAAAAAAAAGGTTGACTTAGCAAAATCTGCTCCTCCAACTATCAAATTGACAGGGATAATGATAAACAGTGTTGTTCTTATAATTCTGAATTCTTCGATAAACCCTCTTCCATATTTGCTCGAATTCATCAATACATCCACTATTGCCAATGCCAATAGAATGATGTTTGACACCAACCCAACCTGCTCGATGTGTAATCTTCTTGAAACACTGCTGGTTACAATCATCAATAGAAAACAACCTATGTATATTAACAATCTCATATTTGCAGTATAAATTAACTAGCTCCTTTTTAGCATTAAAAAATTACCATTGGGCTACTATCTCTTCGTAATACGCTTGATAGTCATTGACTACTGAATTAACTGAAAACCGACTGGCTGCATTAGTGTAGCCACTTTTAGCATAATCCTTATATCTTTCACTATTCACTAATAAATCTTCCATCTTCAATGCTATCTCATGCGAATTTCTGACGTCAACTAGTAGGTTTTCATTGTTTACCACCCAAGGAACAGCGCCAGAACTATTTCCTCCAATTACTGGTATTCCAAATGACATCGCTTCAATTAATACTACCCCAAAAGATTCTTCTAGAGACGTATGTAAAAGTAAGTGAGTGTCCATAAGTGTTTTCATTAAAAAACTATGGTCAACAGCTCCATAGAAATGTACATTCTGAACTTCTAACTTTTCGACATCAGTATAGGCTGCCCCATTATTCTCAGAGCCATTTCCAAAAAGGTGTAAAGTGATATTTGGATACTTATTTTGAAGTTCTTTAAAGGCCATCAGACCCTTTATTCCATTTTTTCTGTTGTCCCATCCATTGTTGATCATAACTATTTTAGCATTCAACAATTGATTTACCTTAACCTGTATCAGTGTTTCTATTGTTTCAAACTCTTCAGAAATTACCACTGGGTTTGCTATTAACCTAGTGTTTTTCACTCTTTTTAAAGCATAAGGCATCATGTAGGGCGAAACTGTTGAAGCAAATCTTGTTTTCTTCAAAATAGCCTCTGACATAATTAGTCGCCCAAGTCTGTAAAGATTTTTGAAGAAGTAGAGTACTTTAACTGCATCATCATGTATGGTAACTAAGCATGGAAAGCCTGATTTAACAGCTGCACCCGCAAATTCATAGCTCCAATGGGCATGTACTATATCTGGCTTTGTAGTTTTGAGATGTTTAAGCATCATGTTTTGCTCCAGACCATACAAGTCCAATATTCTTCCCTTGTGAGTGCCATTCATTCTGAATGAGTGCGGTCTGAATGGCACAACTATCCAGGTAAATTTTTTATGTTTAAATTCTTGAGTTGAGTAATTGTTACGGATGGCTTTACTAGTTGTAATTGCAGTTACAGTATGCCCTCTTTTCAACAATTCATCTATGATTATTCCAATGAAAGGTGCGGTTGAACTTCCTTCAGGTAATTCAGCAAAATCAGTGTCTGGTAAATGTTTTGATGTAAATGACCTGTCAGATGGGGCTAAAATCGCAATATGCATAAAAAATGTTTAGTCTGTTTTAATTTACCAATAGCATGCGCCTTCTACTTTTTTTGCACCATCAGGTATTTCATCTTCACTCGGTCTTACCCAATATTCATTCATCAATGCAGAGTAATTATATTGTTTGTTATAGTTTTCATCTTCCCATCTTTTTCCGCGAATTCCGAATAATAATTGAGTTGCGCCACCTAAATGCACTGCTTTTTTCCCTTGTCGTTTTATGTGTGCTGCTAATGGGAATCCATAGGCTCCACACCCTAGTATACAGATGTCGTAATCAATTTTGTCAATTTGGTCAGACATATAGTTTAAAGCATCAAACCAAGTGTCAAAAGGTGTTTTTTCATCAGCTATAGATTGAACTGCTTTCAATGTTATCAATTCAAACTGAGGTAATAAATTGTTTTTAAACAGCAAATCTCTTTTTTGATACTGCTTTCCTATCGTGTTTGCAAATGGATGAACAACAAGAACTTTTTTATTTTCTAATGCCTTTGTCCAGGGTGTTGTTGTAGAAAAAAAAGGAGTGAGTTCTTCCAGCATTATTTTTCTTGAAGATTGCAATTCAGACTCAAAGAATTTTTCTTCTGATAGCCAAGACCCTAGAACGTCGCATTCTTTCATATCAGTTATCATCAACTCACAAAAACGTTCTACTGCTGATTCTGATGAAGGGAAAAAGCCTGACCATTCTTTTAGTTGTATCAGACTCGATTTGTTCCACCACCAAGGTGGGGTTTCCCCTTTAATGTAGGAGCGAAATTTATTGTGGAAGAGGGATTTTTTTACACCTAGATAGTTACACAAACATAGCATCTCTGTGGCTCCTATTCTAGCAATCATTTTGGGCTGCGAATCAATCAGAGCTTCATAAATAACTCGGTTGCCATTCTCTTCAATCAGAGATAGATCAAAACTATTCTCACCTTTTTTCTCAATTTTTTGATTTACCTTTCTAAGCACTCTTAAAATAGAGGCACTAAATTTATTCATCTAAAAAAGGTTGTTAGAAAATAATTTTATTATTTTTTTAGGCCAAGAGCCTTCCAGAAACTCCTCTTGGAAGAGTGGGAACTGTAGTTTCCATAGCCATAGCCATAGCCGTAGCCACTGCTATTAGAGTTGTCCTTGTGTCCATAGCCATAACGTTGAGAAGTTTTGTATACCACATCGTTTATGACTACATAAAGGTTTGCTATAGTTCCTGACTCACTCAGTTCATTGATGATGTTTAAATGATTTTTGTGGGTGTAGTTCATTCTAGTAATAAACAAAACGACATCCGCATATTGTGTTAATAATTGAGCATCAGCAACTAGCCCGATGGGCGGTGAATCAATTATAATCAAATCATATTGCTCTTTTAACTTATTCAGCATTGATGAGAATCGTTCATCTTCAAGCATTTCAGATGGATTTGGAGGAATTGGACCTGTTAATATAACATCCATTGACTCCGAAACACTTGATTGTAAAATGTATTCACCTATTTCTGTATTACCAGATATGAAGTTGGAGTAGCCATGTTTGTTATCCATTTTTAAATAAGAATGAAGTTTTGGCTTACGTAAGTCCAAGTCCATTAATAAAACCTTTTTGTTCTTTTTAGAAGAAGATGTGTATGCGAGGCCCAAGTTTGAAACAACAAAAGATTTCCCTTCCCCTCCTCTGCTTGAGGTAACTAGAATCACTGGGCATTCCTTTTTGCTTATTTTGAGTTGCAAATTTGTCTTAAGTGCTCTAAATTGCTCAGAGATAACAGAACGATCATTTTCTTTGAATACCAATTTGCCTCCTCCATGGCTATTTGAAATTTCGCCGATTATTGGAGAGCCTATCATATCTTTTACTTCAGATGTGCTGCCAATTCTGAAATCTAATGTTCTTCTTAGTGAAACTATAATGTAAGGTATTGCTATCCCTGCAAACA